>DAOMWV010000006.1:0-40129 GCA_035436725.1 Hyphomicrobiaceae bacterium | reverse complement strand
GTCGACCATGGCAACAGGCGCGTCTGTCCTGATCTCGGCACCGCGTTCGCGCGCGGCTGCCGCCATCGCCTGCGTGATCGCGCCCATGCCTCCGATGGCGTGACCCCAGACGCCGGGTTTGCCGTTCACTTCGCCGAAGCAATGATGCAGCAGCACGTAGGCCGTGCCCGGCTGATAAGGGCTCGCGTAGGCACCGACGATGCCGTCGAAGGCAAAGGCGGCTTTAACGTGGGTGTTCTCGAACCAGCCATCGAGAAAGGACGCGGCGCTCTTTGTGAAGAGGTCGATCATCAGGCGCTGATCGTCGAGCGAGAGGCCGAGCACGCGGCGGCCGATGCCGGCGCCCTTGATCAGTTCGAGAATGCCGCCGCCGGCGTTGGGCGGCGTCTTGAGCACGAGATCGCGGAGCACATTCGCGGCGCGGTCGAGGGCTGCGTCATAGGCGGGGAGGCGTTCGGCATCGGCTTTGGAGAATTGTGCGATCGCCGCCTGTCGGTTGGCGAGGCCGTAGGGCATGACGAGGCCGCGCGACGCGTCGATCGGCCAGAAGTTGGCGACGGGGCGCTCGACGATTTTCAGGCCGTGGCGATGGAGATCGAGGTCGGCGATGATCTTCGGGTTGAGGAGCGAGACGGTGTAGCTCGCGACGGAATTCCGAAAGCCGGGATGGAATTCTTCCGTCACCGCCGCGCCGCCGACGACGGCGTTCTTTTCGAGCACGACGACGGAGAGGCCGGCGCGGGCGAGATAGAAGGCTGTGACGAGGCCGTTATGCCCGCCGCCGAGGATGGCGATGTCGTAGGTCTTGGTCATTTCACGGTGATGCTACGACACGCGGCGGGAGGCAAGTGTGGGTTCTGTTTCCAGAGCGCCGCGAGTTGAAACATCGTCGTCATTGATTGCGCGCCCATTCACTTTGAAGATGCATAGTGTTGCGAACCCAGATGAACTCGTCGGCTTCAGCGAAAGCCGTGCCTTCGCCATACCGAGGCTGATCGAACTGACCAACCAGCGCCTCGTCGACGAACGCTCTGACGAGATGGAGCGTCTCAATGCGGTCTCCTTCCCATTTTCCTTGCCATTGCCGTTGGCGGCGCGCAAAAATCGCTTCGCCGACCTCGCGGTAACAGTAGGCTGTGCCGGCATCGGCAAGCGGTCCCATTATGATGTCGCGATGCTTCGGGAAAGCGCCGGCAGCAGCAATCGCGGGATACGCCGTGTTGGTGTAAACGGGAACTCTGTGCACCAAGCCGAAGGATGCGACTTGGGGGGCAAGGAATTTATGTCGAGGGACCAGTGTTCCTTGTCCGGAGCTTCGCGCAACTCCGGTGGATGGCTCAAATACCCCGACCGGCTCCATTTGAGTCATTCCGTTCTCTGGATTTGTCCCAAAAACAATGCTTGCCTTCCCGCTTTCTGCGTACCATTTCGATTGCACCTCGTTTGGCAGAGCCCAGAAGCGATTAGTATCTGACGGTCGGTTTTTGCGGAGGAACGCGCTCAATTCTGGACCAGCGCGAAGCCGGACCATCGAGTGACACAAGAGATTAGGTCCATAGTCACGCAAGTCACTGGATTGGAACCAAGTGGCCTTGGCCGTCCGCTTCCGCTGCTGCGATGCGCCGGAGAAATAATTCGAGTTGAAGTTCCAGGACAGGTCGTCATCCGCCAGCGGCACGATGTTCTTCGGCCATATGGCTTTGCGCCACTCGTCGTACTCCTGCCGCGTGGCATGCTTCAATGTGGCGCTGACGAACTTGAGTTTGGAACTCGGCCCGTCGAATGCTTTCTCGTGCAGGTAGGCGATCATGAATTCGAGATTTTTCGCGTCCGGCGCCCAGAAGATTACGGGCTGATAGTCCGCAGGGGCCGGAAACCGCGTGAAGTCGCTGTTGCACACGAGGGGTGACAGCACGAGAATTCCATGAGGACCATCAGCAAGGCCGAAGATATAAGGCGCATAAATGGATCGGGCCGATCGACCCTCGCCGAAAATCTGACGGGCCTGTGAGCCACAGCGCAATACGACGCGCATGTCGAACGGTTGGCCAAGATGCACGAGCTTGACATCGAGCGCGTAGAATTCGCCCGCGTCGGGTTTGGCTGATTGCGCAGATGCAGACGGTGTCGTAGGAATCGGCGTCGTCATCTGGCCGGTCACAGCCGCATAACCTAACAGCGCGAGCAGCGGCGCGACTATCAAAACCAGCTTTTTCCAAGACAAGGTATTCATCGCACGGCGTTCCGGCCCACGAGCATCTTCCGGGTCCGGAGTATTGGGCCTGCGCATCAATTTCCGGTTAAGGTTCGGGCGTGGGGTGCGCGGGCGGGTTTTCAATTGTCATCCCGGATGCGGTGCAGCGTGCAACGGTGCACCACTGATCCGGGACCTTGCGCCCGATATCGAGGTCCCGTGTCTGCAGCGCACCGCCAAGGCGCGCTGCGCTGCGCACGGGATGACGTTTTTGGGGCGCTTCGGGTGCCGACCCGCACCCGCGCCTGATGGCGCGAGGCGACTCCCCTCGCGGGGAGCCGGCCGCCACGCGCTAAAGTCTCAGAGCGTGGCGCGCAGCGCGTTGATGGCGAGGGCAACGAGCACGAGCGACGAGAGAATGAAGAGGCCGAAGCGGACGGGCAGTGTGTTGACCGTCGACTGCCAGATCGAGTGAACGATGCGGATGGCGACATAGGCCCAGGCAAGTGTCGTGTTGAGGCCGACGCCCTGACCGGTCAGCGCGAGGATCGCGACGACGGCGTAGAACAGCGTCGGTTGTTCGTGGAGATGCGCATAGTTGTGCGCGGGCCATTGCGCCTTGGGATCGATCACGCCTTCGAGGTCCTGGCCGCGGCCGCCGACGCGCGGGAGCTTGCGCAGGCTTTCCTTCGGCGTCGCCTTGACGGCGGGGAACCGGACCAGCGCGAGCCATATCAGCATCACGAGAGTCCAGAGAACGAGAACGACGGCCGGTGTCAGGATGGTCTGGCGGATCATGCGGTGCTCCCCCGGTTTAGATGCGCGGGAGCTTCGTCAAAGTTGACGTTTAAGTCAATCAGGGCTCTTTTTGTCGGCGCTTCGGGGGCCGACCCGCACCCGCGCTTCTTGCTGGCGCTTCGGGTGCCGACCCGCACCCGCGCCGGGCAAACGGTCAGCGACGTGCGGTCGAGCCTTGCGCTCAAGGGGGTTGCCGGGGGCGGGCGTCTCGGGCAGCGTCCGGCGCAAACGCCAACACCAGAAACGCAGGGACAAAATCATGGCCAAGCCGCACGTTCTTCTGACCGGACCGATGATGCCGCTGATCGAGGACGGGCTCGCCAAGCACTATGTCGTGCACAAGCTGCACGAGGCGCACGACCGGTCGCAGCTCATCACCAAGATCGCGCCCGACGTCACGGCGATCGCGACAGGCGGGCACACGGGCGTGAAATGTGACGAAGGCTTCATGGCGCAGTTCCCGCGTCTCAAGTGCGTCGGCAATTTCGGCGTCGGCTACGACAGCATCGATTCCAAGGCTGCGGCGAAGCGCGGCGTCATCGTCACCAACACGCCGGACGTGCTGACCGAGGAAGTCGCCGACACCACGCTCGGACTTCTCATCATGACCGTGCGGGAGTTCGGCAAGGCGGAGCAGTATCTGCGCGCGGGGCTCTGGGCCAAGGATGGCGACTACCGGCTGACGCCAGCGTCGCTCAGGGACCGCCGCGTCGGCATCGTGGGGATGGGACGCATCGGGCAGGCGATCGCGAAGCGTATCGAAGCGTTCGGCATGCCGATCTCGTATTTCAGCCGGACACCGAAGAAAGAGCTTTCGTACAAGTATTACGGCAATCTTCTCGACATGGCGCGCGACGTCGACACGCTCGTCGTCATCACGCCGGGCGGGGCGGAGACGAAGAACATGATCAACGCCGAAGTGCTGAAAGCGCTCGGCTCGCGTGGCATTCTCATCAACGTGGCACGCGGCACGGTCGTCGATGAGCCGGCGCTGATCGCTGCCCTGAAGAACAAGACGATCCAGGCGGCGGGCCTCGACGTGTTCTGGAACGAGCCGAACGTCGATCCGGAGTTCCTGAAGCTCGACAACGTGGTGCTGCTGCCGCACGTAGGGTCGGCGTCGGAGTGCACGCGTCAGATGATGGGACAGCTCGTCGTCGACAATCTCGCGGCGTGCGCCGAAGGCAAGACGCCACCGACGCCAGTGCCGGAGACGCCGTTCAAGGGGTGGTGAGGCTCTTTTGATGGCGCTTCGGATGCCCACTTCGCATCCGCGCCGGCTTGATGGCGCTTCGGATGCCCACTTCGCATCCGCGCCGGCTTGATAGCGCTTCAGGTGCCCACGATTGACGGCGAGCGCTGATCCGGGATCTCACCGGAGTTTAAAGGTCCCGTGTCTGCGTCGCAGGACTTCGTCCCGCGCCGCGCACGGGATGACAGATCGGAGCTGCCGCTTCAGACGGTTTGCGTGCCCGAAATAGCGCTCGCTTTATATTCGCAACTGCGAATATAACAAACCGAGGAACCGGGAGCGCCGAACCATGAGCGAGCTGAAACCATCCGTCGATCCGGCCATGGCCGGGCTCAAGGGCAAGTGTCCGCGCTGTGGTGAGGGGCCGCTGTTCCGCAACGGTCTCGTCCTCCGGGAGGCCTGCCCGAACTGCAAACTCGACTATGCCTTCATCGACACCGGTGACGGGCCGAGCGTTTTCGCGATCTTCATCGTCGGATTTCTGGTTCTCGGCGGAGCGTTGATCGCGGAATTCAAGTTCGAGGTGCCGCTCTGGTTCCACATCGTTACGTGGGGGCTGCTGACGCCGCTGCTCGCGATCATGCTGCTCCGGTGGATCAAGGGCTTGCTCATCGGGCAACAATTCAAGCACAAGGCCGAGCAGGGAAAGCTGCACAGGGAATAGCGATGATCGGTCAGATCAGAGAGGCGGGACTTGGCTGGGTGACGCTTCTCGCGCTGGTCGCGCTCGGCATATTGGCCGGGCTCGGCACGTGGCAGCTCCAGAGAAAGGCGTGGAAGGACAAACTCGTCGCGCAGATCGACGCGCGTCTGAAGGAGCCGCCAAAGGCGGTCACTCCAGCACAAGTGATGACGCCGGGAGCCGGGCAACTGCCGCTCTATACGCGCGTCACCGTCGAGGGGCGCCTGCTGCACGAACATGAGCGCTATCTCTTCGCCGACGGACGCGAAGGGTCGGGATTTCATGTGCTCACGCCGCTGGAGATGGCGCCGGGACGGATCGTGTGGGTGAACCGGGGCTACGTGCCGGCGCGGCTGCGCGATCCGAAGTCGCGTGCGGAGGGGCAGATCGCGGGGCCGACGCGCGTCACCGGTCTCGTGCGCGAACAGGGTGAGCGAAACGCGTTCACGCCGGACAACGACGTGGCCGGTAACCTCTGGTACTGGCGTGATCTTCCCGGACTGACGCGCTCGGCGTTTCCGGGCGGCGGAACGGACGGCGCTCCGATCGCGATCGACGCGGAGGCGAAGCCGGAGAATCCGGGCGGGTGGCCGCGCGGGGGGACGACGCTCGTGAAGCTGCCGAACCGGCATCTCGAGTATGCGATGACGTGGTACGGGCTCGGATTGACCCTGATCGGTGTTTATCTTGCCTACGCAACGGGGCGGATCAGGGCGGCGAAGGGCCGCGGCGGGGCCTGATATCAGCCAGTTTACATCGTTCATAACGATAAACATGTGAACCCCGGGGAAGAGTTATGCTCGCTCCCCGCAAGTGGCTGTATAGTCGTCGAGGTGTCGGTCTGGTCAGGGGTGCGGGGTGTAGGCCGCCGCGCCCAGGTTTTTGTTTTTCGCGAGTGAAATCAGTGCAGTACGTTTCAACGCGGGGGTCTGCCCCGCACCTCGGCTTCGAAGACGCGCTCCTCGCCGGTCTGGCGCGTGATGGCGGGCTCTACGTTCCGGAGCGGTGGCCGGTGTTCAAGGCCGAGGAGATCGCCGCTTTCGCCGGCCGACCGTTTCACGAGGTGGCCAGCGTCGTCGTCAATGCGCTGGCGGGCGGAGCGATCCCGAAGCCGGCGCTCGACCGGATGACTGCGGACGCCTACGCGACGTTCGGACATGAGGCGGTGACGCCGCTCGTCCAGATCGGATCGAACAGGTTCGTGCTCGAGCTGTTCCACGGCCCGACGCTGGCTTTCAAGGACGTGGCGATGCAGCTGCTCGCGCGGCTCATGGACCATGTGCTCGAAAAGCGCGACGCGCGGGCGACCATCGTCGGTGCGACATCCGGCGACACAGGCGGCGCCGCAATCGAGGCGTTCCGCGCATCGAAGCGGACCGACGTCTTCATCCTGTTTCCGGACGGGCGCGTTTCCGACGTACAGCGGCGCATGATGACGACACCGACCGAGCCGCACATTCACGCCATCGCCATCGACGGCACGTTCGACGATGCGCAGGCGCGCGTGAAGGACATGTTCAATCACCACGCGTTCCGCGACCGCGTGCAGCTCTCCGGCGTCAACTCGATCAACTGGGCGAGGATCGCGGCACAGGTGACGTACTACTTCGTCGCCGCAGTGGCCCTCGGCGCGCCGCACCGCAAGGTTTCGTTCTCCGTTCCGACCGGAAACTTCGGCGACATCTTCGCCGGCTACGTCGCACGCTGCATGGGACTGCCGGTCGAGCGGCTCGTGATCGCGACCAACAGCAACGACATCCTGGCGCGAACGGTCGCGTCGGGTCGATATGAAACGCGCGGTGTCGTGGCGACGTCGTCGCCGTCGATGGATATCCAGGTCTCGTCGAACTTCGAACGCTACCTGTTCGAAGCGTCGGGGCGGGATGCCGGCCTCATCGGCCGGCTGATGGACGGGCTCAAGCAATCGGGCGCCTTCGAGCTTCCCGGAGCCATGCGGGAGGCGCTCAAGCGCGATTTCGCGGCAGGCGGGGCGAGCGAGGCGGAAGTCGCATCCGCGATCCGCACGACGCTCGCGGCGAGCGGCTATCTTCTCGATCCGCATACCGCCTGCGCCGTAGTGGCGCTCGACAAGCAGGGCCAGCGCGGTGCGGCTCCCGAGGTCGTACTGGCCACCGCGCATCCGGCGAAATTCCCCGACACCATGGCGGCGATCACGGGACAGCGGCCCGGCCTGCCGCCGCGACTCGCCTCACTGATGACGGACGCGGAGCGGATCGAACGACTTCCGAACGATACAAAACGGCTCGAGGGGCATATCGAACGTCATGCCCGGGCGGTGACGGAGGCGCGGCGATGACGGTCGAGGTCAGCACACTCGCCAACGGTATCCGCGTCGTCACGCATCACATGCCGCATGTGGAGACGGTCTCGCTCGGGGCTTGGGTCGGGGTCGGGGCGCGGCACGAAAACGCGGCCGAGAACGGCATCTCGCATTTCCTCGAGCACATGGCCTTCAAGGGCACGGCAACCCGGTCGGCACGCCTCATCGCAGAAGAGATCGAGCAGGTCGGCGGAGAACTCAATGCCGCCACGTCGCTCGAGACGACGGCCTACTTCGCGCGCGTGCTGAAGGCCGACGTGGCGCTCGCACTCGAGATCATCGCCGACATCCTGCAGAACCCGCTCTACGCCCGCGACGAGATCGAGCGGGAGCGCGAGGTGATCCTTCAGGAAATCGCGAGCACGCAGGACAGTCCCGAGGAGATCGCCTACGACCTTCTCAACGAGATCGCCTATCCGGACCAGGCCATCGGCCGACCGATCCTCGGCACCAGGCAGACGGTCAAACGATTTTCAACAGAAGATCTCAGGACCTTCCTTGCGAGCCACTACACCGCCGACAGGATCGTGCTGGCGGCGGCTGGCAACGTGACGCACGAGGCATTTGCCGCCAAGGCGGCGACGCTGTTCGGCAACATCGCGGCATCCCAGCAACAGTCGCTCAGAGATACCACCCCAGCGCGCTATGTGGGCGGGTGCCGTGCCTCGGAAAAGACATTCGAGCAATCTCATGTGCTGATCGGATTCGAAGGGCCGACCTACAGGGACACAGCGTTTTTCGTGGCGCAGGTCTTCTCCGGTCTTTTCGGCGGTGGCATGTCGTCGCGCCTTTTTCAGGAGGTCCGTGAGCGGCGTGGGCTCTGCTACTCGATCTATTCGGCGGCCTGGGGGCTTGGAGATACAGGAATGTTCTCGATTCACGCTGCGACAGGCGCGGACACGGTCCGCCAGCTCGTCGACGTGGTCGGCCAGGAACTGGTCGCCGTCGCCGGCACACGCCCGGACCTGCGCGAGGTCGATCGCTCGCGCGCGCAGCTGAAGGCGGGTCTGTTGATGAGTTTCGAAAGCTCGGGCGCACGGGTCGAACAGATCGCGCGGCAGATGCTCATCCACGATCGCGTGATCCCGGCCCAGGAGCTGATCGACCGCGTCGAGGCGGTCACCGCCGAGGATGTCAGGGCTTTCGCCGAGCGGCTCGTGCTGTTTCATGCGTCGGCCAGGGCGGCGGGCGCAAGAGCGGCGGCGATGCGGCCCGCCAGTTCACACAGCCGGAGGCCGCGTAACGGTACGATGCCGGGCTGCACGACGAGGACCGACGTTGCCGGCAAGCCTGTCCTTACGGGCTGGCGGGAGGGTACGCGTGTCTTCTTTGCGCTTTCCATCGCATTCCTCGTCGCCGCCCTTATCGCACCGCTGTCGAGCACGCCTGCCCAGGCCCTGAAGTGGATCGAGGTGGGACGGGATACCGATCGCACCGACATCGCGCCGTTCGCGACGCTGCACGAGGGGATCGGCGACTCGCTCCAGATCGAAACCGCACCCGGAACGGACGGGCTTACGGACAGGGTGGTGGTGCCGGCTGCGACACCGAAGTCAAATCCGACATGGGTTGCGTTTGCGCTTCGTAACGTGTCCGACACGCGCGTCGAACGCTGGCTCGCGGCCGACCGCTATTCGCTGTTCGGCGCAGGCATCATCTGGCCGCGTCTCGACCAGAAACAGATCGAGGGGGTTACACCGTCGGTCGGCTTCCTGCCGGAACTGCTGCCGTTCGACGGCACGGACGTCTACCGCCTGACGATCGAGCCGGGTCAGACCGTCACGTTCGTCGTCGAACTGGCGAGTGATCATGTGCCCCGGCTGAGCGTCTGGCGGCCACTCGACTTCGAAAAGCGGAGCCGCAACAAGCAGCTCTTCAACGGCATCATGCTGGGCATCACGGGGCTTCTCGCGGTGTTTCTCAGCGCCGTGTTCGCAGCCAACCACAAGATCATCTTTCCCTCGGCCGCCCTCTTCACGTGGTGCGTCTTCGCCTACCTCTGCGTCGATTTCGGATTCTGGCACAAGCTCTTCAACCTGAGGCCCACCGAGAACGCGCAGTATCGCGCGGCGACAGAGGCCGCGGTCGCGGCAACGTGGCTCGTTTTCGTGCATACGTTCCTGCGCCTTGGCTCCTGGCACGGGTTCGCGCAGGTGCTGATGCGGATCTGGATTCTCGGTCAGCTCGCGCTCGTCGGCATTTCCTTCCTCGACCCGAGGCTGGCGGCGACGTTCGCGCGCACGTCACTCGGCGGGATGTTCGTGATCCTGTCCATCTTCGTGACATGGCTCGCTCTCCGCGGACAGGATCGCGCCCAATCTCTCGTGCCGACATGGGTGTTGTTCGGAGTGTGGCTCGTCGGCATGACGCTGGTGCTCACCGGTCGCATCCCGCACGAAGCCATGTCGACCGCGCTCGTGTCCGGGCTCGTTCTCATCGTGTTGCTCGTGGGCTTCACCGTCACGCAGTATGCGTTCAAGAGCCAGGATCCCGTGCACGCGCTGAATGCGTCCGACCAGCACGTGCGCCTTCTGGCACTCGACAATGCCGGCGTGGCGGTCTGGGAGTGGACTGCGAAGCGCGACGAGATCAAGGTCAGCGAAGCCATGGAAGTCGCGCTCGGCCTGTCGTCGGGTGAACTGCATACCAGTGCTGCCGCATTCCTGCAGCGCATCCACCCCGTCGACCGGGACCGGTTGCAGCAGGCGCTCGACCACATCCGGCAAACGGGCGACGGGGAAATCCGCCTCGATTTCCGCATGCGGCACGCCGACAACGAATATCGGTGGTTCGAACTCGAGGCCGCGCCCGATCCGACGATCGAACGGCGACGGCTCAGATGCGTGGGCCTCGTGCGGGAAATCACCGACCGACGACTCGCCAGTGACCGGCTCTCGTTCGATACCGTTCACGATGGCGTCACGGGACTGCCGAACCGGGCCCTCTTCATCGACCGGCTGAAGGGTGCCGTCGAGCGCGCCGGCATCGAACCCCTCGTGATCCCGACCGTGTTCGTGATCGACATCGACCGGTTCAAGACGATCACCGCAACGGTCGGCGCCATCGAGGCGGACGGGCTGCTGATCGCCGTGGCGCGGCGTCTCCAACATCTCGTCGGGCCCGGCGAAACGCTGGCGCGGATCGGAAGCGATCAGTTCGGCCTTCTGCTCGTCACGCAACGGAGCGAGCGCGAATTGCAGATGTTCGCGGAGATGCTGCGTGCCGCTGTCCGCGCGGTCGTCCGCGTCGGTGCTGTAGACATCACTCCGACGGCCGCAATCGGGTATGCGACCTTCGAGCGGCGGAAAGGTGCGCTCGCCACCGATACACTCGACGAGGCGGAGATCGCCATGCACCGGGCCAAACGGCTCGGCCGCGATCAGGTGATGGCGTTCCTGCCGGACATGCGTGCCGACCGGGACGAGAAAGCACAGATCGAGAGTGATCTGATCGCGGCAATCGAAGGCGGGAAGCTGACGGTCCACTACCAGCCCGTCTATGCCATACGGGCGCGTCAACTCGTGGGCTTCGAGGCGCTCGTACGCTGGAAGCATCCGAAACTGGGAATGCTCAATCCCGTCGATTTCGTGCCTCTTGCCGAGGAGTCGGAACTGATCGTCAAGCTCGGCACGAGTGTGCTGACAATGGCGGTCGCAGACCTGCAGCGGTGGCACAAGACGTATGACAAGCCCGGCGCACCTCTCTGGGTCAGCGTCAACATCTCGCGCCGGCAACTCATGAGCCCGGGGCTCGTCACGCAGGTACGCACGATCCTGAATTCCGCAAGCCTGCCCAAAGGGACCGTGCGGCTCGAGGTGACGGAGTCGCTCGTCATGGAGAATCCGGAGCGCGCAGCCGAAGCACTCGAGGATCTCGCTGCGGCCGGCATCGGACTGTCGCTCGATGATTTCGGTGCGGGCTACTCCTCGCTGACCTACCTCAACACCTTCCCGTTCGATTGCGTGAAAGTCGATCGGGCCCTGGTCCATGGCGCAAGCCAGACCGGTCCTGTCGCTGCCATTCTGAGATCGATCGTCTCGCTCGCGCACGAACTGGGCAAGACCGTCGTCGCCGAAGGTGTCGAGACGGAAGAGGATCTCGCCGTCCTCAAAGCACTCGGATGCGAGTTCGCCCAGGGTTTCCTGTTCGATGCTGCGCTCGACCAGCGTCAGGTTCTCGCGCTGCTCAAGGATGCGCGGAAAGAGGATCGAAAACTGCGCCGTGGTGGTCTGATGCGGCTCCGGCGCCACAAGACACCGACGTCCGGTGCCGACGAGACCGCCCAGGACGCGGCCGCGACGCCCACTGCGCAGCCGAAGACAAGAACCGTCCAGGGTGCCGCAGCACGGGCCGAAACACCGCCCCCCCGCAAGGTCGCACCACTCAAGGGCGCACAGGCCGCCCGCAAGCCGAACGGTGGCCCGCCGCCCGCGCCGGATGCTGTCACAAACGGCGCAATCGAACGTCACGCCAGACCGGCCAGGTCGGGAAATGGTGCGGCCACACAGGCACCGAAGCCGCCGCCACCGGCGCCCGCAACCGTTCCGCCAGCGCCGGACGAAGCCTTGTCTCGCGTCCAGGCCAGTCTCGATGCGCTCACGCGCGAAATGGTGCAGCCGGGCCCCGGCCAGCGCGTTCGCAGTGCGCCGCCGCCGATCCCGCCTGCCGAGCCGCCGATGCCGGTCTACCAGCCCGCCCCGCATACCGTCCCACCACCCCCGCCACTCGGCGCTGGAAGTTCGCCGCGTATGGACCTGACGACATTGCCGCCTGAAATCGCGGCCAGTCTCGCCAAACTGGCGGGGCGTCCGGTCGAGCCGGTATTGCAGCAAGCGGAAGCCGCGCCGCCAAAGGACAAGCCGGCTGCTTAGGCGACGTTGGCTTCGTGCCGATCCTTGCCAGCCCCCGTCAGGCGCGGCCGCTCTGGGTCACGAGATGGCCCGGCTCGACACCGATGAGCGCGAGGGCGCGATCGTACTTGCTGTCGAAATCGCGATCGAAAATTATCTCCGGGTCCGACGGGCAGTGCAGCCAGCCGTTGGCCAGGAGTTCGCTTTCGAGCTGGCCCGCGCTCCATCCGGCATAACCGAGAGCGAGCACGGAGCGTCGCGGTCCCTCACCCTGCGCGATCGCCTTCAGGACGTCGATCGTCGCGGTCAGAAAGACGCGGTTGCCGACCTTCACGGTCGCCTCCTCGTTGAAGTAGTCGGCGCTGTGGAGGACAAAGCCCCGCCCCGCCTCGACCGGTCCTCCGACCTGGACCGGGATGTCGGCGACGCCTTCGGGCAGTTCTTCAGGGTCGATGCCCTCGATAAGTTTCAGGTTTTCCAGAAGGTCCGTAAATGTGATGTCCTCGGCCCGCTGGTTCAGGATCAGACCCATCGCGCTCTCTTCGGAGTGCGCGCACATATAGATCACCGAACGGGCGAAACGCTTGTCCGGCATATGGGGCATCGCGATCAGCAGCTGCCCTTCGAGACTGACGTGCCGGTTTTCGGTCTTTTGCTGGTGTCGGGGACGTATTGCCATCGGGACCATCCTTGAACGGCATGAATTTAATCCGACGCGTCAGGCAATGTAAGGGGCGCCTTCGATTGCGAGCGCCCGGAGCAACAAAGAATTGACGGGTGCTTGATTTGCTCGGGAAATCACCACGACCTATAACGAACGGAACGGTCGTCTGGATTTCACCATGCCTTTCGCTTTTTTCCGAATGTCGACCTTGCAGGTGGCGGCAGCTCTCCTTCTGGTGGCTCTCCCCGCCCCTTCCAGCAATGCCGGCGAGGCCAAACTCGTTTCATCGGACTGGCATATCGCCCATGCCTCGCGCGTAAGGCTCGTGGGAGGCGGCCTTTTCAACGCCGCCGATCCGAATTCGCCGCGTGTCGCTGGTGTCGAAATCCGGCTCGATCCCAACTGGAAGACGTACTGGAGGATGCCAGGAGAGGCCGGCGTGCCGCCACAGTTCGACTGGTCGAAATCCGAGAACGTCGCCAGCGTCGACGTTCTCTATCCCGCGCCGCGGCGCTATCCCGACAAGGGCGGAGACGCGGTCGGCTATTCCGGATCCGTGATCTTTCCCGTGATCGTCACGCCCAAGGATGCGACGAAGCCGGTCAAACTCTCGCTCGAAATGGCATTCGGCGTCTGCAAGGACATCTGCGTCCCGCTGGAGACGACGCTCGGGGTCGACATTCTGCGACCGGCTGCAGGAACCGCACCGCCGCCGGCCCTGAAAGACATGCTCGACCGTGTGCCGCGCCAGGCCACCGGATTACGCAAGACCGATCCGCGGGTCACTTCGGTCACGGGAGCGGTCAGTGCTGCGCCACGGACCGTGACCGTCGTGACAGAAGCCTCGGCCGACGCTCCCGTCGAAGACGTCTTCCTCGAGGGGGCGGACGGACGCTACGTGCCGATGGCCCGACGGGTCGACGGGGCTACGGAAACCAAGGCCTCGTTCTCGATCGATTTCGGCCGCCTCAGCGATGCGGCTGACTATGTCGGCAAGCCGATCCGAATCACCGTCGTCGGAAGATCCGGCGCGTCTGAAACAGTGTTCACACCCAGCAAATGACCGGGTTGTAACGCCCGCTGCCGTAGCTGTTCGCAGTCCGGCCCGATCGCGTTTGTTTCTTGCGCGGGCCTGTCTTTGCCGTTATAGCACTCGCCACACGGTACATATGGCGTAAGCCGCGATGAACCGGGGCGCGTAGCTCAGCGGTAGAGCACTACCTTGACATGGTAGGGGTCACAGGTTCGATCCCTGTCGCGCCCACCATTTTCCAGCCGATCGTGGCGTCATCCTCGGGGTGGGTCTGATCGGCCATGGTTTGCAGGTCCGCCGCGGGCCGGCAAACCGCACACATGAGACCGGGATTCGAGACTATGAAAGTTCGTAATTCGCTTAAGTCGCTGCGGGCGCGTCATCGCAACAACCGCATCGTGCGCCGCAAGGGCCGCGTCTACATCATCAACAAGACGAACCCGCGCTTCAAGGCACGCCAGGGCTGACCGTTCGCGTCGGACCTACGTCCTGTTCGTATTTCATCTGCGGCCGGACCCGTTCCACGGGCTCTGGCCGTCGCCGTTTTGTCGTCGCGAATGCGTGCTTTGACGTTCCAACCGTGCACGGTTAGGCTTCATCCATGACGACGACGTTGCTTGTTGCGCTTCCAGTTCTGATCTCCGCGTTCGGCGCGACGGCGACCGAGCCGTCGGGCCCGCAACTGCCACCAATAACCGTGCAGGCCATGCCGGCCCCGGTCGCGCCTCCTGAGGACAGATCGACCCCGCTGCCGACGCCGGAGATCCGTCCGAAATCCGCCGAGCCGAAGGGCGGGGAACCGGCCCCGAAGCGCGCTCCGGACGCTCCGACGCCGAAAAAGGACGCGATGCCGGGCCCGAAGGCCGCCCCGCCCGCCCCAGGTGTTCCGCCGAAGGCTGCGACACCGAAAACGCCGGCCGAACCCAAGGGCCTCGCCGTTCTGCAACCGCGGACGCCCAAGGAGCGCGAAAAGGCCCTGTCGGATCTCTACGCCATGCTGGCAACGGCCGAGGACGAACAGAAGGCAAAATCACTGACGCGCTCCATCGAGCGGCTCTGGCTCACGTCCGGCAGCGATACGGTGAACCTGCTGATGCACCGGGCCATGGAAGCAGCAAACGGCAAAAAGATCGACCTCGCGCTGAAGCTCCTCGACGCCGCCGTCGACCTCGCTCCAGATTATGCCGAGGCCTGGAACCGGCGCGCGTACGTGCACTTCATCTCCAACAACTACGAACTCGCACTCGGTGACCTCAGGCGCGTGCTCGCACTCGACGGCAATCACTACAAGGCCCTCGATGGTCTGATGAACATCCTCCGCGAAATCGGGAAAAAGAAGGAAGCGCTCGCGGTCGGCAGACAACTGCTGGATGTCAATCCTTTCCACGACGGGATCAAATCGACGGTGGAACAGTTGGCGCGCGAGGTTGAAGGGCGCGGGATCTGACGGCATTGTCCGGCCACGCCTTACGGGCGCTGTGTTACCCGCCAGCCGGATACCACCCGTGCTGAAAATCGAACGGCTTCAAATTCTCGCGTTGCCGCCACTTTCCTTTGAAGTGGATGCGGGGGCGTGTCTCGCGGTGGAAGGCCCGTCGGGCTCGGGCAAATCGCGCCTCCTGCGTGCAATCGCGGATCTCGATCCGGCAGATGGCAATGTGCTCATCGACGGGGCCGAACGCCGCACGTTCAGCCCTGGCGACTGGAGGCGGGCGGTGCGCTATGTGGCGGCGGAACCGGGATGGTGGGCGGCGACGGCGCTCGAACATTTCAGTTCTCCCGAGGTCGCGCGCGCCGTTGCCGAGCGTTTCGGTATCGATCCAGGCCGGCTATCGGCAGATATTTCGACGCTGTCGACAGGCGAGCGGCAGCGTCTCGCGTTCGGGCGTGCGGTCGAAGACGATCCGCCCGTGCTGCTTCTCGACGAACCGACGGCTGCGCTCGACGATCATGCGACACGCCTTGTCGAGGCGGACATCGAGCGACGCCTGGCGAACGGTGCGGTCGTGCTGATCGCGTCTCACGACGCCGCTCAGATCGAGCGCCTTTCCGATGCCCGTCTGCAGCTTGCTCCGCCGGTACGCGTGGGTGATCCGGTCGAGGCGCATCGATGACACCGGCGCTCACGCTTTCAGCCGTCGACATCGGATTTGCGGCACTCCTGCTGGCAGTCAACGTCGCCCTGTCCGTGATCTACGGGCTCGGTGTGCATCGCTCGCTCGTCGTCGCGGCCATGCGCATGATCGCGCAACTCGCCCTCGTCGGCCTCGTCCTCCACTATGTCTTCGCCTCGAAATCAATGTGGATGACACTGGCTGCGGCGACGGTGATGGTCGCTGCCGCCGCGCTCGAGGTGCGTCAGCGCCAGTCACCCCGCATTCGGGGTTTCGGCGTCGCTGGCCTCGGGCTCGGAGCGCTGTCGCTCATCGGCGCGGCGCTGACCTTCTACGTCGTCAGTGTCGTGATCGGTCCGGTCGCGACGAACACGCCGGGGCTGATCACGAGCTTTTCACCGCGCCATGTGCTGCCGATTCTCGGCATGATCCTCGGCAATTCACTCACGGCGCTGTCGCTCGCGCTATCGACCTTCGCCGATCTGGCGCGGCGCGAACACGCCTCCATCGAGGCGCAGCTCGCGCTCGGTCACAGTGCGCGCGAGGCCTTTCAGCCGATCAGCAGGCGCGCCATGCGGACCGCGATGCTGCCGGTGATCAACGCCATGGCGGTCATCGGACTCGTGACGCTGCCGGGCATGATGACCGGCCAGATCCTCGCCGGTGCCGATCCGACGGATGCGGCCAAGCTGCAGATCATGATCATGTTCGCGATTTCGGCGGCGTCGGGGCTCGGCGCATTTGCTGCCGTTCGCGGCGGACTTCACCTCCTCACCGACGACCGTCAGCGCCTCCGTATAGACCGGATCGCCGCATGACGTGACGGCGGGTCCGGCTTTCACCGAACCCGCCGTCATGTGCGCCAGCGATGATCAGGACCGGCAGGGGATGGCTGAAACCGTGCAGTTGTAAGTCCCTTGCCAGGTACAGCTCTCCTTGCGGTTCTTGGCATTGTGCGAGCTTGCGTAGGCATTACCCAGTGTCTTCGCCACGCCGGCCTCCCACGCGGCCCACGCAGAGCCGATGCCGAGTTTCTTGCTCACGGCGATGAGACGCGTCGCCTTGACTGTCTTGGACGCGCATTGCGGCAGCGGCTTCGTGTCCGGGATCGGCTTGCCGCCACCGGTCGGGATCGGCTTGCCTCCACCCGTGGGCTTCGGCTTTGCGTCGTCGTTAGGCTTGGAAGCGGGCTTGTCATCGTCCTGGTCCACTTCGCTGATGTGTTTGGCCGGCGGGGACTTCACGCCGACCGTCTTCGGCGCCTTGCCCTTGCATACTTCCTTGAGCGGCACCCAGTTCGAAATCTTTCCCGCGCCGTCGACCTCGGCCATGTACTTCGTATCGACGTCGGTCGTGATCTTGAACTTGTGCGTGAGGGTGGCAAGCCAGTTGCCGGTCGGTCCTTTGACGGCAGTCGCCGGCATCAGGCCCGTCTTGTTGCCGCTCGAATTCCGGATCACGAAATTGACGACGCCGGGACCATCGGTGTGGGCCCAGGCCTTCAAGGTGATGATCCGAGGGCAGAGGCTGGAACCGGAGTCGGTGAACCCCATCTGCACGGAACTCACGTTGGCGGCAGAGGCGCCCGGCGCCAGCGCCATGATCGATGTGGCAGCGAGGACGGCGGTCAGGGCGGATACAGCAATTTTCGGGGACATCATGGACTTTCTCCATCAGGTTGGGCGTGGCCGGGTCCTCAGACCTGCGGCTTCATGCCCGTTGGTCGCCTGGTGACGGAGAAAGGTTCACGGATGAGCGGAAAAGAAATCGGCCGGCGAACGCTTGTCCGCCGGCCGACATGTCTGAACGCCATCGCGTCGATCAGTTCAGCTTGCCCTTGAGATCGCGGATGGTCTGGTCGATCAGGGCCCCGCCCGCGTCCGCGCTCTTGCCGGCCAGGACCTTTTCGGCCGCTGCGATCGCCAGATCGACGGAAGCAGAGCGCACCTCGGAGACCGCCTCAGCTTCGGCGCGGGCGATCTTGTCCTCGGCCTGCTTGGTGCGGCGCTCGACCGTTTCCTTGAGCTGGCGGCGTGCCTCGGCAGCGAGCGTTTCGGCCTCGCGGCGGGCGTTGTCGATGATCGACTGCGCCTCGGCCTCGGCAGCCGCGTGCTTCTTCTTGTAATCTTCGAGCAGTGCCTGGGCGTCCTGCTTCAGGCGCTTGGCCTCGTCGAGTTCAGCGCGGATCGCCGCGGCACGGTCGTCGAGTGCTTTCGTGATCGCACCGACGACGCCCTGCTTGATTGCAAAGCCAATCAAAATGAAGAAGGCAACGGCGACCCAGAAGGTCGGGTTGTCCCACCATGGTCCGGCACCAGCGAGCATGATCATGGAGTCGGTCTCACTTCTTCACTGCGGCGATGGCGCGATTGATTTCGTCCGGACCGGCCGTCTGGCCGGTCAGCTTGCCGACGATGGCGCCGACGGCATCGGTGGCAACCTGGTTCACGCTGGCCATGGCCTGGGCCTTGGAGGCGGCGATACGCTTTTCAGCCTCTGCGATCTTGGCAGCGAGCTGTCCCTCGACGGCGCTGCGTTCCTTGTCGGTCTCGGCAGCAAGGCTTTCGCGCGTCGTCTTGGCGATGCCGCTGGCCTTGGCCTTGGCATCGGCGAGGGCCTTTTCATAGGAGGCGAGAGCGGAGTCGGTCTCGGCCTTGAGACGCTCGGCCTCAGCCAGATCGCGCTTGATGGTGTTCTCGCGTTCCTCGATGGCGTCGGTGATGCGCGGCAACAGGTGGCGCGACATCATGTAGTAGAGGAAACCGAACGCGATCGCGAGCCAGATGAGCTGCGATGAGAATGTCGAAGTGTCGAACGGCGGGAATGCCGCGTCGGCCTTTTGCGGTACGCCCGTCGAGGTCGTCACCTGATTTGCGGAATTCGGAGCGGCCATGGCTCTCGCCACCTGAGGTTGGTCGTCGATTGCATAGGGTCGTGGGACGGCGGCGCATGCCGCATCACTCGACGCGATTGTCTAGAGATGCTGATCTCTCAGCATCATCAGCGCGGCAACATCGGCGCGACACGATCCGGCATTTCAGGCCCGAACGGCACGCGTTTTCATGCAGCCCGCTGGTGCAACCGGGAACGAGAGGCGGTGGACATCGTGCGACGTCCACCGACCCCTTCAATCCCTGGGTTCGCGTCGATCAGACAACGAACAGGAGCAGCAGCGCGACGAGCAGCGAGAAGATGCCCAGAGCTTCGGTCAGTGCGAAGCCGAGGAGCAGCGTGCCGCGCTGGCTGTCAGCAGCCGACGGATTGCGGAGAGCGCCCGAGAGGAACTGGCCGAACAGGTTGCCGAGACCGATGCCTGCACCGGCCATGCCGAGGCACGCAAGACCAGCACCGATGTACTTGCCGACGACGGGATCCATTTAAAGCTCCTTAGGTTGGGATTGGATCTGATGAGTTGTCTCAGTGCGCACCATGCACTGCGTCGCTGAGATAGACGCACGTGAGCACTGCGAACACGTAGGCCTGCAGGAACGCGACGAGGAACTCGAGCGCGGTCAGAGCAGTGGTGAGAGCGAGCGGCAAGGGTGCCATCAGTTTCGCGATGCCGGCGGCACCGAGAAGAGCACCTACGAAGCCCGCGAAAATCTTGAGGGCGATGTGACCCGCCAGCATATTCGCGAAAAGACGAACCGAGAGCGAGATCGGGCGGGAGACGAACGAGATCACCTCGATCGGGATCAGGATCGGCATCAGCCAGCCGGGAACGCCTGACGGGGCGAACAGCTTCAGGAAGCCGATGCCGTGACGCATGAAGCCGCCAATGATGACGACGGAGATGACGAGAAGGGCAAGTGCCGCCGTCACGATGATGTGACTCGTGACCGTGAAGAAGCCCGGAATCATGCCGAGCATGTTGGCGACGAGCACGAACATGAAGAGCGAAAAGACAAGCGGCAGGTACTTGCGGCCGTCCTTGCCATCGTCGAGATTGTCACGGACCGTCGAGGCGATGAATTCGTAGATCGCTTCTGCGGCACCCTGCAAACGACCGGGGACGCGGCCGGGGTTGCGGGTGGCGACGAAGAAGAAGCCCACGATCAGAGCGACAGCCAGCAACATGAACAGCGTCGCGTTCGTGATCGATGCATCATAGCCGAACAGCTTCAAGGGCTGGACGACCTTGATCGCAAACTGCTCGATGGGGCTATGCCCGCCACCCTCTGCCGCCACGTGTCTCTCCCCGATAAGGGTCCCTGTCAGTCGTTCTCACCATCGTCCCGGTCGCGGGGGACGGACGGTGCCGGCGGCGTCGTCTGACGCTGAGCCATACGAATAATTCCAAGCATTCCGGCCGCTGCCCCCAACAAGAAGAAGAGGATGAAGAAGCCCGGCCACGTGCCGAGCCATCTGTCCAGCAACCAACCAATTCCCGAGCCGACGACGACACCGCCGATCAGCTCGGACGCAGCCCGAAAGCCCATCGCCATCGCCTCGCCTTTCGCCCGATTGGACGGCGGCGGAGCATGGCGCTTTTTCGCCGTATCGAGCTTGCTCCCGAGTTCGGCAGCGCGCTTCCTTATGGCCTCCCGGTCGTCAGGCGGAATTTCGCCCGGTACCTTCTGGCCCGACTGGTCGTCATTCGACATAAGAAGACGCCCTTGCCTCACTGGGAAAGGCCTGACACGGCGGGGTCATTCGACGGCGCGGACCATATGTGCGACCTCAGGGGGTGTCAAGAAAAGCTCGCCTGCTCCTTTGGCCTATGCACGGGCTTGGAGTCGATCTTCTGCATTGCCTCATACCGACCGAGGCGGGCCGCGCGGGGCGGATCTTCGGGACGAACGGATGTGCCTGAAGATGAGCGGCCAAAGTGGCGCGTAGTCCGTGACAGCTTCGTCCCGGATCCATACTTCCGGGAAACCGATGGGTGACAACGGTTTAGCCGAATTCGGCGGCGCGGGTTTCGCACCGGGGCCGGAAAAATGGCAGCGAGAGGCCGGCTCAAACGCTGGACAGCCGTCGGACCTGCCCCTATAAGGGCCGTCGTTCGCAACCAGGGCGCCGTCGAGGCCAGATGGTGCGCGTGCCCGGGTAGCTCAGTTGGTAGAGCATGCGACTGAAAATCGCAGTGTCGCCAGTTCAATTCTGGCCCCGGGCACCATTCTGCTCCTGAAATCAGATATCTGGTCGGCGGCGTTGCGCGTGCCGTAGAACGATCGGCACCCGGCGATCGCCACCGGGTGCCCTCAGAGGTTTTCGGCGCGTCACTTGGCGAGGAAGTCGCTGATCGCCTTTTCCGCCTGCTTGATGGACAGCACGCCGTCGAGATGACCGCGGTTGCCCTGGAGTTCCACGGTTTCCACCTTCGTCCCGCCGGCCTTGAGCGCCTCGGCCGTCTTCTTCACGTAATCGCCCATGAAAACCATATCCTTGGGGCTGTAGATCAGGAGCGTCGGAGCCTTGATCTTCGACAGGCGCGCGGTGCTGTCGGCGGCGGCGAACTGCTGATTGGCCTTCACGAGATACAGGAAGTGGTTGGCGTCGGAGACCTTGGCGCGAGCGGCGCCGGCGGCTTCGAGCACGCCCTCGACCGCATACTTCGCCGCGTGGCTCTTTTGCGGGTCCTCACCCTCTTTCGCCCACTTCGACTGGAAGGTGGCATTGGCCCAGTCGAAGTGATTGGCGTGCATCGTCACGATCTTGAGCGATTGCGTGAGACCGGCGAGCGGCGGTTCCTTGCCGTAGTAGTCGCCGTTGTTCCACTTCGGATCGAGGCGGATTGGGGAGGCCCAGATGTCGAGCCAGCCGATCAATCCGGCGTCGGCGGTTCCGGCCGCGATCACCGGCATGAGCTTGCCGACCATATCCGGATACGTCGAGGCCCATTCGTAAGCCTGGAGAGCGCCCATGGACGCGCCGCCAACCATGACGAGCTTCTTGATGCCGAGGCTTTCGACGAGCTGCTTCTGGACTTCGATGAAATCGCGGAACGAGACGATCGGGAAATCCATGCCGTAGGGCTTGCCGGTGTCGGGGTTGATCGACGCGGGGCCCGTGGTTGTCGTGTTCGGGTCCATGTTGAGATTGACGAGTGTGTCGGACGAGAGGACGAAGTACTTGTTCGTGTCGATCGCCTTGCCGGGGCCGATGATGGCGTCCCAGTAACCCGCTGCCTTTTCGTCGGCGGAATACTTGCCGGCGGCGTGGGAATTGCCCGAGAAGAAATGGCAGATCAGGATCGCGTTCGATTTGTCGGCATTGAGCGTGCCGTAGCTCTCCCATCCGACCTTGACGTCCTTGAGAGTCCGACCAGATTGCGTCGTGAACGAGGCAATCGAGAAGACCTCCTTTTTCGTCATGAGATCCTGGGCCGACACCGGCGCGGCCGCCACCAGCAACAACGCCATCACTGCGGCAATCGTCTTCTTCATCGTCAAACTCCAAAAAATAACAGCCCTGCGCGAAGGCCTGGAGTGACGAGGTTCGCACCGTGCCGTTCGGCTCGCAAGTGGCGCCTGGAGCGCTCCACGTCGCTTGATACAAAATGAGAAAGACCGCCGCGCGCCTCGGGGCGCACGACGGCCGGTATTTCGGAGCCCGGGCCGGAACCTTACAGCGCGTTCACCGGCACTTTCAGAAACTGGCGGCCGCTGTCGTCCGGTTCGGGCAGGTGGCCCGCACGAATGTTGACCTGGATCGACGGAATGATGAGTTTCGGCATCCCAAGCGTGGCGTCGCGCGCCGTACGAAGGGCCACGAAGTCGTCCTCGGATATTCCGTCGCGGACATGAATGTTGCTCGCGCGCTCCTCTGCCACAGTCGTCTCCCATTTCACCTCGCGACCACCCGGCGCATAGTCGTGGCACATGAAAAGCCGGGTCTCGGGCGGCAAGGAAAGTACCTTTCTGATCGACCTGTACAGCGCACGCGCGTCGCCGCCGGGAAAATCGGCGCGTGCGGTTCCGCCGTCCGGCATGAACAGCGTGTCGCCGACGAACGCGGCGTCACCGACGACGTGCGTGGTACAGGCGGGCGTGTGGCCGGGCGTGTAGAGGACGCGAACCGGCATATGACCGATCGTATAGGTGTCGCCATCGGCGAACAGGCGATCGAACTGGCTGCCGTCGCGCTGGAACTCAGTTCCTTCGTTGAAGATCTTGCCGAACACGTCCTGGACGATCCGGATCTTCTCGCCGATCCCGATCTTGCCGCCGATTTTCGACTGGATGTAGGGGGCGGCGGACAGATGATCGGCGTGCGCATGTGTCTCGATCAACCACTCCACGCGCAACCGCTGTTCGCGCACATAGTCGATGATCTGATCTGCTGATTTGTAGCTGATCCGGCCGGCGGCGTAGTCGAAATCCATGACGCTGTCGACGATGGCGCAGGCATCGGACGCGGGATCGCGCACCACGTAACTGATGGTGCTCGTCTCCGGATCGAAGAAGCCCTTCACGTCAGGGTGGACCAATTTTCCGCTCATCGTTCACCTCGATCTCACTGGCCGAAGCAGCGACGGCCACAACCGGAACTTCCCATATGTCGGCATCAGGAACGCCGACCGTATGGCATTCCAATAATGACGATGTAGCAACTCGAGCTGGCCGTTCAATATGCGTGCGGCAATGCGCCCGCCCGGCGGGCAGTCGACAACAGCCGCGTTCTCACTTTTTCGCCGCGTCGCCGCCCAGGGAACGGCCGGACGTTTTGAGTGCGGCCTTGGAAAGAAGATGGGCGCTGACAGGCGCCGTGATGAACAAAAACAGCGAAATGCCGAGTTCCCGAAGGCTAAGCCCGCCGGAGCTGGCGCTAGAATGCAGCAGGGAGGCCACGACAATCGATCCGACACCGAGCGTCGTCGCCTTGGTCGGTCCGTGGAGCCGCATGAAAAAGTCCGGCAGTCTGGCGAGACCGACGGAACCCACCAGCGCAAACGCGGCGCCGACGAGGATGATCACGGAAACAAGAATTTCCACCAGCATCGCGCCCACCCCTATTCGATGATATCGCCGCCGAGCAGGAACTTGCAGAGCGCGATGGTGCCGACGAAACCCATCATCGCGATCAGGAGCGCGGCCTCGAAATAGGCCGTGCTCGATGCCGCAATGCCGATCAGCATGACGAGGGCTATGGTGTTGATGGCCAGCGTGTCGAGGGCGAGGATGCGATCCGGCTTCGATGGGCCGACCACGAGCCGCCAGAGATTGAGAGCCATGGCGACGGCCAGCGCGACGAACGCAATGGTGATCGAAATCGTCAGCATCCGAAAACCTCCTTCAGCGGGATTTCGTACCGGCTCTTGATGGTGGCGATCATGGCGGCCTCGTCTTCGACGTGGAGGGCGTGCACGTAGAGGGCCTTCGCTTCGGTATCGACGTCGATCGAAACGGTGCCAGGCGTGAGGGATACGATGCTCGCCAGAAGGGTGGCCACGAAGGGATCGTCGAGATCGAGCGGTACGGTCACGAAGGCGGGCTTGAGGGCATCGACGGGACCCACGACCTGACGGGCAACTTCCCAATTGGCCTTGACGATGTCACCGACGACGAGACCGAAAAGAGCGATACCGGCCAGCGGCCTCGCGATGCGCGGCTGATCAGGCCAGAACCGGTAAGTAATCCAGGGGATGGAGACACCGACGATCACGCCCAACAACAGATTGCCGAGCGACAGCGAAGAGCCCAGAAACACCCACAGCCCGATAATGGCCAGCGTTATCGTGGGTTGGGGAAGAAAGCGTGACATGGTGTTCATGGGCGGCGCTCCCGCTTGACCGGCGGCGCCGATCCGAAGTTGGCGGTGACGTATTTCTCGGGCGCTGCGATCTGCTCTGCGGTTGCACGGGCGAACGACGAGATCGGCGCTGCCGCGACTGTGACGACGATTGTCAGCGCCAACAGTCCGACGAGTGCCGCATCGCGTCCGGGCTCTGACGGGGCATGGCCTGCGACATCCTTCCGGGAGGTTTCGGCAGCCGCCGACTTGGCGGGCTCCCAGAAATAGGTGCTGGCCGCGCGCGCCAGCACGAGTGCCACGACGAACCCTGACACCACGAGCGCGAACCATGCCGCGAACATCGTATTCGTCGACCCGAGAGACTGCATCACCATGAGCTTTGCCAGAAAACCGGACAGCGGCGGCATGCCGCTGGCAGCCAGGGAAAGCACGAGGTAGGCGCCGCCTACCAGTGCGACGCTGGTTAGCCGTGGTCCCTTTTCGAAGGCGTCACCGACTGTTCCGCGCTGGCGGGACACATGATCCGCCAACAGGAAGAGTCCGGCCGCGACGACCGTCGTGTTGATCAGGTAATAGAGCATGGCCGCGTGCGCGCTCACTGTTCCGGCCGCAACACCGAGCAGCAACGTCCCGCTCGAGATCACGATGATGCTGGCAATCACCGCACTCATGCGCGATGCGGCGAGCGCGCCGACGACACCAAACCCGATCGTCGCAACAGAAAGCCAGGCGAGCCAGGGCGCGAGCAGATCGGACGTGAACGGTGCTGTAGAAAGGCCGATCGTGGACAAACGCAGCAGCGCATAGATACCGACCTTGGTCATGATCACGAACAACACCGCCACCGGCACCGGCGCTGCGGTGTAGACGTGCGGCAACCAGAAGCCGATGGGCAGAAGCGCGGCCTTGAACACGAATACGGCGACCAGCAGAGCGAGTGCAACGCGGACCGGCGGCTGATCAGCGGGCGCGACATTCGGCAGAACCTGGACGAGGTCGGCCATGTTGAGTGTGCCGATCGACCCGTAGGTCAGGCCGAGCGCTATCAGGAACAGCGCGGAGCCCGCGAGGTTCATGATCACGTAGCCAAGTCCGGCGCGTGAGCGGACGAGGCCGCCACCGTGCATGAGAAGGGCATAAGATGCGAGAAGCAGGATCTCGAAGAATACGAACAGGTTGAAGATATCGCCGGTCAGGAACGCACCGTTGAGGCCGGCGAGTTGAAGCTGGAGGAAGACATGGAAATGCCGCCCCTCGGCATCGGTTCCGCCTATCGATGACGCCACCACGGCCGCAGCGAGAAGCGCGGTCAGGACGACCATCAATGCCGCAAGCCTGTCTGCCACGAGCACGATACCGAATGGCGCCGGCCAGTCCCCGAGACGATAGACGTGGATGCGGTCGTCGGTCACCGAAGCGAGAAGCTGGAACGAGACGATGACGAGGACCGCGACTGCGATCGCGGATACCCGTCGCTTCGCCGCAATACCAAGGCCATTGAGCAGGAGCAGAAGTCCTGCCGTAACGAACGGCACTATGAAGGGAAGGATCGGAAGATGACTCATTGATCCTTTCCTGCGTCGACGTGGTCAGTGCCGCTTTCACCCTTCGCCTTCAACGCGAGCGCGACGAGATACGCCGTCATGCCGAAGCCGATGACTATCGCCGTCAGAACCAGGGCTTGCGGGAGCGGGTCGGCTTGACCGGAAGTTCCGGCAAGAACGAGTGGCGGCGACGCCGCGTTCAGCCTGCCCCCGAAAAAGATGAGGGCGTTCACGGCGTAGGAGAGAAGCGTCAGTCCGAGGATGACCGAAAACGTCGTGGGGCGCAGCAGCAGGTAGATGCCGGACGCCGCAAGGATGCCGAGTGCTGCAGAGACGATGATCTCCATGGTTCAGACCCTCGCCTTTTCTCGATCCGGAACCTTCGCCGATTCCTCCCGACGGCTCAGAGTACCAAGTTCGGACAGGGCGAGCAGCACACTCGCCACGACGACGAGAAACACTCCGAGATCGAACACCATCGCGGACGCCAGTTCGAATTTGTCGAGGAACGGCGGCTGCACATAGCCGAACGTGCTGGTAAGGAACGGGCGGCCGAAGAGCCAACTGGCGAGGCCGGTCCCTGTTGCGACAATCAGGCCTGCACCGAGGACACGCACATAGTCGAGGCGAATGCGCGCCGTTGCGAAATCGATGCCACTGGCCAGATACTGAAGCATGATGGCGACGGCGGCGACGAGGCCGGCAATGAAGCCGCCTCCCGGGAGGTTGTGGCCGCGCAGCAGGATGTAGACGGATACGGCGAGTGCCAGCGGCAGGAGCGGTCGCATCAACTCCGCCAACATCACCGGGTATCTGTCGGCGGTGCTCGTCGCATTCGACGCGTACGGCCTCAGCCGCAGGCCTTCCACGAGGGCGTGCAGGCCCAGCGCCGCCATGGCGAGGACTGCGATCTCACCCAGCGTATCGAAGCCGCGAAAATCGACGAGAATGACGTTGACGGCATTCGTGCCGCCACCGCCGGAATAGGAGTTCGCGAGATGATAGCCCGATATCGTCTCGAGTGGCCGGGTGAGCATGGCATAGGTCATGACCGCGACACCGCCACCACCCGCAATCGCCACTGCGGCATCGCGGGCTCTGCGGGAGAGGGAACTGGCTGCCGGAACCTCACCGGGCAGGAACCTGAGCGATAGCAGAAGCAGAACGATCGTCACGACCTCGACCGACAATTGCGTCAGGGCGAGATCGGGGGCCTTGAAGCGGACGAAGGCGAGCGAGACGATAAGGCCGACGACACTCAGGAAAATCAGCGCGATCAGCCGCTGGCGATGCCAGATGATGGTTCCCGCCGAGCCAATTGCGAGAGCGACGAGCGCGGCCACCGCTGCTGCGTCCGGTGGCGTGGCCGGCAATGTGCCCATCACCCCACCACGAGGTTTGCTCATCCAGGCCCACGTCCCCAGGACCACGACGAATCCCACGAGGATGGCGAGGTAGCGCTGGAGCGACCGATTGTCGATCGTGCGCATGAGCCAGGCCGCCGCAAGTCCCGCTCCATTGTAAATACGCTCGAATGCGACCGGGCTTGCAATTTTCGGGGCGTGGGTGTCGTGGAGATAGTAGAGATGCCGACGCTGCGTGTAGTGAACGAGACCCAGCGCGAATGCTGCGATGCTCATTGCGAGCGGCAGATTGAAGCCGTGCCACACCGCGAGCTTGAATTCCGGCAAGCCTGCGGGCAGCACCGAGCCGGCCGCCGCGTTCAATAGTGGCCCCACCGAGAGTTGCGGCAGTAATCCGACCAGAAGCACGAGCGCGACAAGTATCTCGACGGGCAGACGCATCCAGCGCGGCGGTTCGTGCGGCGTCTTGGGAAGATCGATCGGCTCGCCGTTGAAGAACACGTCGTGCACGAAGCGGGCGGAATAGGCGACCGACAACATGCCGGCGATGGTCGCGAACGCGGGGAGAACCCACGTCGCATAGCCCTGAAACGCCGGGTGGCCGACGGTTTCGGTGAAGAACATCTCTTTTGAAAGGAAGCCGTTCAGCAGCGGCACGCCCGCCATCGAGCCGGCGGCGAGGATGCCAAGCACAGCCGTTCGCGGCATGTACTTGAACAGACCGTTGATGCGACGCATGTCGCGTGTGCCGCACTCGTGGTCGATGATCCCGGCGGCCATGAACAGCGATGCCTTGAAGATGGCGTGATTGATGATGTGGAAGACGGCCGCGACCGCGCTCATCGGCGTATCGAGACCGAGCAGGAGCGTGATCAGCCCGAGATGGCTGATCGTCGAGTAGGCGAGCAGGCCCTTGAGGTCGTGCTTGATCAAGGCAACATACGCACCGTAAGCGAACGTCACGGCTCCAGTCGTCCCGACGAGGACAAACCAGAGATCGGTGCCGGACAGGGCGGGATAGAGGCGCGCCAAAAGAAATACGCCAGCCTTCACCATGGTCGCGGAATGGAGATACGCCGAAACGGGCGTCGGCGCGGCCATGGCATTGGGCAGCCAGAAATGAAACGGAAACTGGCCGGACTTCGTGAACGCACCGAGAAGAATGAGAACGAGCGTCACGGGATAGAGGGGATGGGCCCGGATAACGTCACCCTGCGCGAGAATCTCGGAGAGTTCGAAACTCCCGGCAATGTTTCCGAGCAGCAGAAGCCCGGCGAGCAGGGCCAGTCCGCCACCTCCGGTCACCGCGAGAGACATGCGCGCTGCTATACGCGCGTCGTGCGCCTCGTACTTGTAGGCGATCAGCAGGAATGACGTGAGACTGGTGATCTCCCAGAACACGAGCATCAGCAGGACGTTCTCGGACAGCACCACGCCCAGCATACCGCCGGCAAACGCGAGAAGGAGAGCGTAGAAGCGCCCCAGCCTGTCGTATTCGGGAAGATAGTAGGTGGCGTAGAGGACAATCAGCAGACCGATGCCCAATATCAGGATCGCGAACAGAAGGCCGAGGCCGTCGAGCCGCAGCGCAATGTCGAGACCCCAGTCCGGCAACCAGGGTGTCCGATCGACCAGGACACCGCCCGACATCACCGCCGGAACCATCGGCGCCATGGCCAATAGACCAGCCACCATGGTTGCTGCGGCTGCCCACGTGGCGGCGGAACGGGATCGACGCGCTGCGGCGGCAGCCAGGATCGCGCCGACGAACGGCGCAGCGAGCATGACGGCGAGGAGTGAGAAACCCATGGCTCCGAACATAGTCGTTACGTGCGCTCGTTCAATCACTGATCGCGACGGCTTCACGCCCGCAGGCGTGTCACCACGTGCCGGGCCGCTTGCTGTCGCATCGTCACGACCGAAACCGGCGTCCGTAGCCCCGTCCTCGTATGGGCACTACCCGCCCGTACCCGGCTGTTGCGTCGTCCCGGGGCCTGGGGCGTTCTGCTTCAGCTCGGAACCCTGACCCGGCACAGATGGAGTGATGACTGGAGGAGGCGCTCCGAATGCGGGCGGTGGCGGCAAGCCAAATCCTCCGGGTGGCGCGCCGAGTCCCGGCGGAGCGCCGAACGGTGAGCCTCCTGGAATCCCCATCTGCGGGATCTCGATCCGAATTGTCGACGGATCGACGTACGGCTTTTTGTCTGCGTAGTGCATCACCATGTTCGGGAACATCGCGACAAGCAAAACTCCGATCAACTGCAGCAGTATGAAATTGACGGCGCCAGAGTAAATGTTGCCCGTGGTGATCGGAGCGATCGTTTGCCCGGTCGGCTTGTCAAGGTAGGGCTCGGTCGGTGCGACGGAGCGCAGGTAGAACAGCGCAAAGCCGAACGGCGGTGTGAGAAAGCTCGTCTGCAGGTTCATACCGAGGAGGACGCCGAACCAGATCATGAACGGGCCGACGTCGGCGATGACCTCCTTGCCGTTCTGTACGATTACACCGAGTTCCAATTGCTTGGCGATTTCGACAGCCTCTGGAGCCGTCTTGAAGATTGCCTCGGCGACGGGAACAAGCAGCGGCAGCGCGATGAACGCGATCTCGAAGAAGTCGAGGAACATCCCGAGTACGAAGAACAGGACGTTTATGAAAATCAGGAAGCCGTACATGCCGCCGGGGATGTCGAGCATCAGGCTCTTGACCCAGAGATGTCCATTCACGCCATAGAAAGTCAGGGCGAAGACGCGCGCACCGATCAGGATGAACATCACGAAAGCGGAGAGCTTCGCCGTCGATTCCAGCGCCTGACGCGTCGTCGTGAAATTGAGACGCCCTTTCATGGCAGCCAGAAGAAGCGCGCCAGCCGCGCCCATCGCGCCGCCTTCGGTCGGTGTCGCGACGCCGAGGAAGATGGTTCCGAGCACGAGGAAGATGAGGGCCAGCGGCGGAATGAGCACCATAATGACCTGCTCGGTCATTACCGACAGCATGCCGAGCTTCAGGTGCTTGTTGGCGAGGGCGACGGCGTAGGCGAACGTCACCGCGATTGCGAAGCCCCAGATGCCAGCTCCTTGGCGGTTGCCGAAATACCACGTCGCACCGTAGGCGATCGCGGTCGTCAGCACCGTCATGACGATGAGCGACTTGAAGCCACCATTGAAGATGCGTGCCTCCGGCGGCAGCGGCGGGGCCATCTTCGGGTTGACCAGGGTGACGACGAACACATAGATACAGTACAGCCCGGTCAACATGAGGCCCGGTATGATCGCGCCGGCATACATGTCGCCGACCGAACGACCGAGCTGATCAGCCATCACGATGAGCACCAGCGACGGCGGCACGATCTGTGCCAGGGTTCCGGACGCCATGATGGTGCCCGTCGCCAGCGACCGGCTGTAGCCGTAACGCATCATGATCGGGAGCGAGATGAGCCCCATCGCAATCACCGAGGCTGCAACGACACCGGTCGTCGCGGCAAGCAAGGCGCCGACGAGAATGGCGGCATAGGCGAGGCCGCCGCGCACCGGCCCGAACATCTGCCCGACGGTGTCGAGAAGATCTTCCGCCATTCGCGAGCGTTCGAGGATCAACCCCATGAACGTGAAGAACGGGATCGCGAGCAACGTGTCGTTGTTCATGATGCCGAACACGCGATCGGGCAGTGCTCCCAGCAGTGGCCAGGACAGATTGATCTGGCCCGGAGCGTACTTCGCAAGCTCGACACCGATGACGAAGAAGAGCACGCCGTTTGCGGCAAGCGTGAATGCCACGGGGTAGCCGATCAGCAGCATCGCGATAAGCGAGATGAACATGATCGGAGCGATATTGAATGCAATCCACTCGATCATGATGCTGCCTGTTCCTTTGCCATGGCTTCCTTGCGCAGCGCTTCGGCCAACTCAGCTTCGGCGTCGACCTTGCCTTCGTCGTAGGGATCAGAGATCAGGCCTCGTAAGACAGCGATGCGCTTCACGATTTCCGAGAACGACTGCGCCAGCATCATGATGAAGCCAAAGAGGATCAGTGCCTTGGCCGGCCAGATGATCAGCCCGCCGGCGTTCGACGAGACCTCCTGCTGCTGGAACGAGAGTATCGCGTAAGGCCAGCAGAGCCAGACCATCAAGGCGATGAAGGGAACGAGGAATACGATGTGCGCGAGCAGGTCGATCCAGCTGCGGGCGCGCTTCGATAGGAATGAAACCGCCACGTCGATCCGGACATGCTCGTTGCGGCGCAGGGTCCAGGCGGCGGCAAGCATGAACGTCCCGCCAAACAGGTACCATTGCAGTTCGAGCCAGGCATTGGAGCTCATGTCGAATGCCTTGCGTATGATGGCGTTGGCCGCGCTCACCAGCACGGCGGCCAGGACAAGCCACGCTGCCGAGCGGCCAATCCATTCGTTGACGGAATCGATGGCGCGGCTCATCGCCAGGAGCGAACGTATCGCCATGCTCTCCTTGGCCTCCCCCTCGTTAATGGAAGTCTATGCCGTCGCGCCGTCGGCGCGCGGCAAGAAACCATGACCCTTTTGTGGCACGTAGTGACTCAATGCCGGAGTTCAATGGCTGCGGTTAGGAAGTCTGGATCCGTATTTCTACGAATTCGGTGCGAAAATTCGGGACCCGCCGCCGAATTCACCGAGATAAAGAGATGCACAGCGGAGATCGCTGGACGCCGGAGACCATTCGACATCTGCATCTTTCGCGTGTGGAGTAGTTGGTGGATTAGCCGGCACCACGAATGTCAGGCGTTTGGCATCGGTCAGGACCGAAGCGGGGCGACCGCGAAGGCATGGCTAGCGGATCTGACTGCCCGCCGCTCGAAGGACGCGGCCCGCACGCATATATCAGAGTGGAGATGAATGGTCGGAGCGGCGGGATTTGAACCCACGACCCTTTGCCCCCCAGGCAAATGCGCTACCAGGCTGCGCTACGCTCCGCCAAGTCGGTCATTCCAAGGTTGCAGCCGGAAAAGCCCGGATTGCACCTGCACTCCCTCCGGTCGGGGACTGCAAGGCGCATCCGTATAGTGGGGCCCCCTGTCCGTCAAGGTCGGGGCGAATGGCGCCAACGTGGCGGATCACCGATCGAACGCGGTATCGTTTCAGTTCCAGCGGACCTGATAGGGAGAAATGCGGACCTGAGTGCGTTCCGTTTCCACAGGCTTATCGGTCCGACCCTTACGCTGAACGATGCTCGCCACGCCGGCGATAGCGATGTTCGCGTCGTCCCGCAGGTCGGCAGCGCGGACTTCAGTTTCCAGGTTGCCGTTGAACCACATGCGGACGATACCGTTCTTCACACCGGGCGTGTTGAGCACGATCTCCTTTTCGACCCGAACCCAGCGACCACGCGGGAACGTGCGATCATAGACCGGGTACTTGGTGCGGGCTTCTCCGGTCTGGCCGTTGGCGTAGACCAGCAACTCCGCTTCGCCCTGAGCACCCCAGACGAGGCGCGTGTCGACACGGATGGTATCAGAGTAATCGCCGCCGTTCTTCGTGATGGCATAAAAGCCCGGCAGCACCGCGCCATCGGCGAAGGCAAAATTCTCGGGAATGTACACATCGTAAGTCAGGCAGGCTGCGTCGACGCCGGTCAACGACTGCGGCGTCCAGGGGAATTCGACCCCGGGATGCGGCTTTCCGCCGGAGGTGTTGCGTTCGCCCGAGACGTCGATCGTCATGACATGCTTGGCCGGCGCCTTCGCAACAGGCTCGATGACCAGGTTGTCGAGAACTCCACGGTCATGACCGAAAGCCGAGGCCTGGATCGCACTTGGTGCTACAGGGCTGCCGTTCTCCTCGAGCCCGAGGATCGTGCCGCGATTGTACCGCGCGCTGCACACTTCAAAGCTTGGACGCGCGAAGGAATGCTTGACGAAGCTCACCGCAGCTCCGGCGATCAGCAAACCTGCGACCACATTGATGGCAACCAGACGCCTGTCTTTGAACTTCATGATACTCACCTGACCCACGACTGCCCACGCGCACCGACGGCTCCGCCGAAGTGCGTGCACGGCCTGTCATGGATTGGAACGGCGCCGCTACCCGAGGCGTGCCATTCGAAGGCCGTGCCAGAGGACAGTCGCACAACTCGCTTGAGGTTCGATTTGAATGCGGATCAAAATGCGATTCAAACTTTTGGCGTCGCATTAAGAGACGCTTAACCGTCCCCGACCCGGCGCGGCATGCATCCCTCACCTGCCGGCCTCAAACCCGGAAGCGGCTTTCGCGGGGGCGGCAATGGACTGCCTCGAGAGTGTGTTGATCGCAACTCCGAGGACGATCGCTGCCGAGCCGAGCAGAACGGTGGGCGTCAGGTCCTCACCGAAGATCAGGGAACTGGCCACCAGGGCCACAGCCGGCGCTGCAAGGGCGAACGGCGTCACCTTGATGGAGGGGTATCGCGTCAGCAGGCGGGACCAGATGATGCCTGTGGCGATCGATATGGGATAAGCGAGGTACAGGATCGAAGCCCAGCCCCAGGCGCTCAAGCCAGTGAGCGTCGAAGCGATGGTGGCGGGGCCTTCCAGTATCAGAAGCAGTGGAACCAGCATCATGGTCGCCAGAGCGCTCGTCCAGACGACGAAGCTCGCGGGGTCGGCGCGCTTCAGGCTCTTGATTACGAGATTGGCGCACGACCAGGCCGTAGCGGCGGCAAATACGACCAGGAGCGGGGCGAGAGATCCGGCGTCGGGAAGGCCGTAGAGAATGATGGCCAGACCGGCACCAGCAAGGCCGAGGCCGGCGAGATCACGTGCGCCGGGACGCTCGCGGTAGAGAACCAGCGACAGCGCCACTGTCACGATCGCCTGCATCTGGAGGACGACGGCGGTGATACCTGCCGGTGCGCCCATCCGAAACGCCGTGAACAGCAGGCAGAACTTGACCACGGCGAAGGCGAACGCAAACAGCGCCAAGCTCGCCCAAGGCGCGTCCGGCTTCGGCACGAAGAAAATCAGCGGAATGGTGGCGAGCAGGAACCGTATAGTCACGAGGAAAAGCGGTGATGCCTCCGTGACCGCATACTTCATGACAATGAAGTTGAAGCCCCACAGCAGCGGCAGGATTACAGCAAGCGTCAGATCTTTGCGCGTCATGGCGATCCGAGCCCGGCGACGGTCGCCGCCATGGCGCTAGCTCCCCTTGTAGACGGGCTTGCGCTTCTCGTTGAAGGCGTTGATGCCCTCCTTGCGATCGTCCGTCGGTACGAGACGATTGTAGGCCTCGAGTTCGTAGGCGTATCCGGACATCCGGTCGAGCTCGGTCGACTTGTCGATCGCCTTTTTCGCCTGCCGCACGGAGATCGGCGCATTCGATGCGATGCGGGCAGCCACGGCGAGCGTGGCCGGCATCAGTTCCGCCGGCGGCAACACCTTGTTGGCAAGCCCCCATACCAAAGCGTCAGCCGCACCAAACGGAAGGCCGGTAAGGATGATCTCTTTCGCGCGGCGCTGCCCGACTGCACGCGGCAGGTTCTGCGTCCCTCCTGCGCCAGGCATGATGCCGAGTGTCACTTCCGTCAGGGCAAAGCGTGCCGTATCTGCCGCGTAGACGAAGTCACAGGCCAACGCGAGTTCGAGGCCACCGGCATAGGCCGCCCCGTTCACGGCCGCGACGATCGGGATAGGGCAATCCATTATCGCCCGGATCGCCTGCTCGATGAGCGCGTGCTGCTCGCGCCAGGCGGCGTCGGTCATGCCTTTCCGTTCCTTGAGGTCGGCGCCGCCGCAAAAGGCGCGCTCACCGGCGCCGGTCATGACCAGACATGCCGCGCTGCTCTCCTTGACGTAAAAGCCCATGAAGCAGTCGCGCAGCTCGCGCATCATGGTCGTATCGAGGGCGTTCGACGCCTCCGGCCGGTTCAACGTAACAACGCCAACCCGGTCGGCCCGGAGCTCGACTTTCAGGGTTACGAATCTGGCGCTGAATGGGTCGAGTTGCATGGGCGCTCGGTCCTGTAGAGTGGGACGTCAAATAATCCGATTATTGCCGGACTGGCATTCCTTGACCTTACTTGCCCGGTCCCGGGGTGGGTGGCAAGTTTCGGCCTCGATGGCTGAAATGCCGTACGACAGACTATGCGGACCGCGGCAGAACGGAGCCTGACCGGCCATGAATACCTCGATGATGCTCAGAACTGTGGCACTACATCTGCCCTACCGGCCGGCCATTACTTCCGAAAGCGGAACGATCGACTACGGCACGTTCGAGCAGCAGGCCGGGGCGATCGCAGGAGCCCTCAGGGACCGGCATGGTCTCGGGCGCGGGGCGCGGGTCGCCATCGTGATGGACAACTGCGGAGAATTCCTGCCGGCGCTCTATGGCATATGGCGGGCCGGCCTCTGTGCGGTTCCGGTCAATTCGAAGCTGCACGCGAAAGAAGTGGCGTGGATCGTCGAAAATTCCGAAACGCGGCTCGTCATCGCCTCGCCCAAGCATGCCGATGCCCTGACAGAGGCCGGTACCGGCAACGTGCCCATCGTCGTCACGGGAAGCGCAGACTGGTTCGCACTCCTGAAGGGAGCGCCGATCGAGGCGATCGAGTCCGGGCCGGAGGAGGACGCCTGGCTCTTCTACACCAGCGGCACCACGGGTCGGCCGAAGGGGGCGGTTCTGTCACATCGCAACATCGTCTTCGCTTGCCACGCGTACTACGCAGACATCGATTTCGTCGACGATCGCGACGTCTACGTGAATGCTGCGCCGCTCTCTCATGGCGCCGGGCTCTATGCCCTGCCCCACATTGCGCGCGGGTCGCATCAGATCGTCCTGCCGGGCTTCGATCCGGAGACCGTGCTGCGAATGTTCGCGACCCACAAGAACGTGTCGATGTTCGCAGCCCCGACGATGATTTCGCGCCTCATCAATCATCCGCTTGCAGGGTCCGTTGACCACGGCGGTCTCAAGACGCTGACGTATGGCGGTGCGCCGATGTACGTCTCCGATCTCAAGAGGGCGATTGCCATCTTCGGACCTCGCTTTTTCCAGCTCTACGGGCAGGGCGAGTCGCCCATGACAATCAGTGGCCTCACCAAGCGGCTGCACGGGGATTTCGATCACCCGAAGTACGAGCAGAGACTGGCGAGTGCGGGGGTTGCGCGCACCGGATGCCTGTTCCGCATCGTCGATGAGGACGGACGCGAACTGCCGCGCGGCGAAGTCGGTGAAATCATCACCCGGAGTGACTGTGTGATGACGGGATACTGGAAAAATCCGGAGGCGAACGCGAAGTCGCTGAGGAACGGCTGGCTGTGGACCGGCGATCTCGGCGCGGTCGACGAAGATGGCTTTCTCACTCTCAAGGATCGCTCGAAGGACATGATCATTTCGGGTGGCTCGAACATCTATCCGCGCGAGATCGAGGACCTTCTACTTACACACAGCGGTGTGCTCGAGTGCGCCGTCGTGTCGCGACCGCATGCGGACTGGGGCGAGGAAGTCATCGCATTCGTCGTCGCGCGTCCCGGCGCTGCGGGCGTCGATGCTGCCGCACTGGACCGGCTCTGCCTCGACAACATCGCGCGTTTCAAGCGGCCGAAGGGCTATCGGTTCGTCGACACACTGCCGAAGAACAACTACGGAAAGATCCTGAAAACGGATCTCCGCGAAAAGCTGAAGGCGGAATCCGGGAAATCCTGATCTCACAGTGCAGTGAACATTGATGTATCACCGCCACGCAGACGCGAGCGGGGAAGAATGGAGAGGACAATGCTTCTCGGAGCCGTAGCAGACGATCTTACGGGAGCGACCGATCTGGCGCTCATGCTGACGCGCGCCGGCATGAAGACGGTCCAGGTCATGGAGGTTCCGAGGGATCCCGCCATCTTCCGGGACTTCGATGCTGTCGTCGTCGCGCTCAAGACGCGGACGTGTCCGGCAAAGGAAGCAATCGAGCTGTCGCTTGCGAGCGCGGAAGCGCTGCTGGCGGCAGGCGCCCGGCAGATATTCTTCAAGTATTGCTCGACATTCGACAGCACGGATGAAGGAAACATCGGGCCGGTTGCCGACGCCCTCGCCGACAGGCTCGGCGCCGATCTCGCCATCGCGTGTCCCGCGTTCCCCACCAACAAGCGGACGATCTACATGGGGCATCTTTTCGTCGGAGAGCTCCTGCTCTCCGACAGCCCGATGAAGGATCACCCGCTGACGCCGATGCGGGACGCGTCGCTCGTGCGCGTGCTCGGGCGGCAAACGCAGCGCAAGGTCGGCCTTGTCAAATTCGATACGGTTCGTCGTGGTGCGGACGCAATTCGCAGCGACTTCAAGGCCGCAATCGCGCGGGGCGAGCGCTACGTCATCGTCGATGCGCTCACCGACGACGATCTGATGGCGATCGGGCGTGCCTGCCGTGACATGAAACTCATTACGGGCGGATCAGGCGTCGCCCTCGGCCTGCCTCAGAATTTCGTCGAAGACGGCTCGATGGTCGCAAAGCCATCGCCGTCGACCATGCAAGCGGCGGCAGGCAGAGCCGCGATCCTCGCTGGTTCGTGTTCGGAAGCTACCCGCGGGCAGGTCGCGTCTGCCATCACAGCCGGCATTCCCGCATTCAAGGTCGATCCGGCGGGCATCGTGGCCGGTCGGTTCACCGCAGATGGCATCGTGAATTGGGCAACTCAGCATGGCGCTGACGGCCCGGTGCTCGTCTATTCGTCGGCCGACCCGATGGACGTCCGCGCGGCACAGGCGAGCCTCGGGCGCGAGAAGGCCGGGCACGTCGTCGAGCAATTGCTGGCAGAGGTCGCACGTCGCCTGGTTGCGGGCGGGGTCACGCGTCTCCTCGTCGCCGGAGGCGAAACGTCCGGTGCGGTCGTGCAGGGGCTCGGGGTAACGACGCTCGAGATCGGGCCGGAAATCGATCCGGGCGTTCCATGGACACGTGCCGTTGGCCGGGATCTGGTGCTGGCACTAAAGAGTGGAAACTTCGGTACACCCGACTTCTTCATCAAGGCGTGGGGGCGGCTGTCGTGAGCGGCGTAGTTCGGCTGCGAGAGGATCTGGTCAGGACGGCAGCATCGCTCTATGAGCGTGGGCTCACGCACGGTTCGACCGGAAACATCTCGATCCGCCTTCCAGACGGCGGGTGGCTAATGACACCGACAGGATCGTCGCTCGGCACTCTCGATCCCGCCCGACTGTCCGAGCTCGACGCGACCGGGAGGCATGTCGCCGGCGACAAGCCGACAAAAGAGGCGTTCCTGCACACGGTGATGTACGACAAGCGACGGGATACCGGCGCGGTCGTGCACCTGCACTCCACACATTCGGTCGCGGTAAGCTGTCTTTCGGGGTTAAATCCAGCCTGCGTTCTTCCACCCATCACCGCTTATTCGGTCATGCGAGTCGGGGCACTCGCACTGGCTCCGTATTTTCCGCCCGGTGACGAGAAGCTGGCCGACGCGGTCGCTGCACTTGCATCTCAGCATCACGCGATACTTCTGGCGAACCACGGACCAGTTGTGGCCGGTCGCACGCTCGCGGCTGCGACGGATGCGATCGAGGAACTGGAAGAAACTGCGCGGCTCTATCTGATGCTACGTGGCGAAAAGCTGAACCTGCTCACGAACGAGCAGGTCGAAGAAATCAAAAGGCGCTTTCCGGTTTGAGCCGGGATCGAAGGAGGACAGACATGCAAAACGGTTACAATCTCACGGGGCGCATCGGCGTCATTACAGGCGGCGCCCAGGGCATCGGCAAGGCCACGGCACAGCGCTTCATCGCGTCCGGTGCCAAGGTCGCGCTCTGGGACATGGACAAGGCACTCGCCGAGGAAACCGCAAAGGCCCTGGGTGCTGGAACTATCGCGGTGCAGTGTGACGTGACCGACGAAACCTCTGTCGCAGCGGCGCGCGATGCGACATTGAAGGCGTTCGGCCGGATCGACATCCTCGTCAACAATGCCGGGATCGCCGGCCCGACCACGAAACTGTGGGAGGTCAAGCTCGCCGACCTGCGCAAGACCATGCAAGTCAATCTCGAGGGTCCCTTCAATTGCTGCAAGGCCGTCGTGCCGGGCATGATCAAACAGAACTACGGCCGGATCGTGAATGTCGCCTCCATCGCCGGCAAGGAAGGCAATCCAAATGCTTCGGCCTATTCGGCGTCGAAGGCTGCTGTCATCGGTCTCACCAAATCACTCGGCAAGGAACTTGCCGGCTACGACATCTCTGTAAACGCTGTCACGCCTGCTGCCGCCAAGACCGCGATCTTCGACCAGATCACGCAGGAACACATCGATTTCATGCTGTCGAAAATTCCGCGCGCCCGGTTCGTCACCGTCGAAGAAGTTGCGGCGCTGATCACTTTTGCTTCCTCGTCGGACTGCTCCTTCACGACGGGGCAGGTTCTCGACATCTCCGGCGGTCGCGCGACTTACTAGTGGCGCGCGATGACTCCCCTCGCGGGGAGCCGGCCGATGCGCGCGCAAAACAGTAGACGGGCCGTTCCAAATCCAACGCGCGACGACTCCCCTCGCGGGGAGCCGGCCGCTGCGCGCGCAAAACAGTAGACGGGCCGTTCCCAATCCAGCGCGCGACGACTCCCCTCGCGGGGAGCCGGCCGCTGCGCGCGTAGAACAGTAGACGGGTGGCT
>DAOMWV010000005.1:0-41285 GCA_035436725.1 Hyphomicrobiaceae bacterium | reverse complement strand
CGGTACACAGGACAGCACGCAGATGGGCAAGGATCTCGAACGTGCGATGTGGCGTGCCCACCGCGCCCTTCGCGGTTCTCCCGCCCGTCTCGGCCACGATGCTGGCCGTGCTGGCGGTTGTCGTGGAAACGCCGCTTCGGACGCCAGACTTCGATCGTCTGCGGCGCCGTCGCCTCCGCCGGCAGATCGGGCTCGGGCAGCACGATGCTGATCGGCCCCGGCCCGTCTTCGAGCGCGATCTTCTCACCCTCGAACAGCGTCGAAGAAAGCGGCTTCGGCGGCGGCAGCGTCTTCTGTTCCGCACGGAACCCGAGCGCATCTAGCACCGTGGCGAGTTCCTGCGACGAGCACCCGAGAATGGACATCATGTCGGGCGTGATCGTGAAGCCGCCGTCGCCGGTAGATCCGCGCGGCGGGGTGGCGGACGGATTGTCCTCCGGTGCACGCCAGGCGACCATCGGCCGGATCTGGTCGGCAAGCCGCTCCAGCATGTCGATGCGCACGGCGCGCTGGCCGCAGACGTGGAAACCGAGCGTGCGCCAGTAGTTGTCGTTCGCGACGCCGTCCGCTGGTACCGACGTGAGACCGGCGCGGGGCGGATCCTTGAGAGTTTCGAGGCTCGCGCCTTCCGCCCCGCCGTATTTCAGCGTCCAGAGAATGAGCGCAAGCTCGGTCGACGCCGGCTTCATGAGCGCGGGGAAGAAGATGTTGAGCGCGCCGAAGCGCACGCCGTATTTGCGCAACTGGCCACGCCCGGCCTGATCGAGCGCCTTCATGTCGGCAGAGATGGAATCCCGCCGCACCACGCCGAGGTTCTCGACGAGCCGGAACGCGATACCCTTGGCGAGACCGGAAAGATCCTCCGCCTTGGCGATGTCGACGATCGGTTTGAGCTTTTCGGCGATGTACTCACCGAGCCACGCCTGCAGCCGCTCCTGCACCTTTTCGCGCTCAGCGCCCTGCAGCTGATCGTCGGCAACCAGCACGACATTCGGCTTGAGTGCGTCGTCGCTGGCAGCCAGCTCCGCCACCACTTCACCACGCCACGTTATGTGGCCCTTGCGGTCGAGCTTGAACGCGTCGGCCTTGGCGGACGCGACACGCCGCGCCCGCATCCCGAGTTCGCGGCCGAGCACCTGGAATGCAGCCGACCGCGCAGCCTTGCCGTCCTGGTCCTCTGCCGTCGTGACCGGCTGGAAGCGAAAGCCCTTGAGCGTGCCGACAGGATGGCCCTCGACGGCGATCGCGCCGTCTTCACCGATCTCGGCGGTAAGCTCGCCCTTGTCGCGCATGCCCTTCGCGAGCGCACTCGCGCGCCGATCGACGAAACGCTGCGTCAATCTCTCGTGGAGCGCATCGGACAGCTTGTCCTCGATGGCGCGCGTGCGCTCCTGCCAGTGCTGCGGGTTCTTGAGCCAGTCCGACCGGTTGGCGACGAACGTCCACGTCCGGATGTGCGCGAGCCGGTTGGAGAGCGTGTCGATGTCGCCCTCGGTCACCTCCGCGAACGCCACCTGTCGCGCGAACCAGTCTTCCGAGATACGGCCTTCGTCACTCCGGAGATGCTTGAAGATCGAAGCGATCAGCTCGGCATGATTCTGCGTCGAGATTTTCCGGTAGTCCGGAACCTGACACACGTCCCAGAGCTGCATGACCGCACCCCGGTTCGTCACCAGCGCCTTGATGTCCGCTTCCTCGCTCAGCGTTTCGAGCGCCGCGACGTCGTCGCTCATGCGCGCCCGCTGCAGCCGCGCCTCACGCGGGGACCGCCTGAGGCTCTCGCGCAGCGCCGGTAGCGTCGAGTAATCGAGATCCCGCGCCCGCCACTGCAGCGTCTTCACCGGCTCGTAGCTGTGGTTCTCGAGCTGCTCGACGAGCGCCGGATCGAGCGGCGGCATGCCGTTCGTGACGCCGAACGTGCCGTCGTTGAGATGCCGGCCCGCGCGACCGGCGATCTGGCCGAGTTCGGCCGGCGTGAGCTCACGGAAAACCTGGCCGTCGAACTTGCGCGTGCCGGCGAGCGCGACATGCGTCACGTCGAGATTGAGACCCATGCCGATCGCGTCGGTCGCGACGATGAAGTCGACGTCACCGGACTGGAACATGGCGACCTGCGCGTTCCGGGTGCGCGGACTGAGCGCGCCGAGAACCACGGCCGCGCCACCGCGCTGCCGCCGGATCAGTTCGGCGATCTCGTAGACCTCCGCCGCCGAGAACGCGACCACCGCCGAGCGCGGCGGCAGGCGCGTGATCTTCTTCTCGCCCGCATAGGAGAGTTTCGACAGACGCGGCCGCGAGATGAAATTGGCGCCAGGCACGAGTTCAGCGATCGCGTCCCGCATCGTCGCAGCACCGAGCAGCAGCGTCTCGCTCTTGCCGCGCGCGTTGAGCAGCCGGTCCGTAAAGACGTGTCCGCGCTCCGGATCGGCCGCGAGCTGGATTTCGTCGATCGCCAGAAACTCCGGATCGATGTCGCGCGGCATCGCTTCGACGGTCGACACCCAATAGCGCGCGTTGTCCGGCTTGATCTTCTCCTCGCCCGTCACGAGCGCGACATTCGCGAACCCGGCGCGCGAGGCGACCTTGTCGTAGACTTCACGGGCCAGAAGCCTCAGGGGCAAACCGATGACGCCACTCTCGTGCGCCAGCATCCGTTCGATCGCGAGATGGGTCTTGCCGGTATTCGTCGGACCAAGCACCGCCGTCACCTGGCGGCTGCGGGTCTGGCTGTCGAGGCTCATCAGTACGTCTCTCCCTGAGGTACGCATCCGGGAAACTCGAGCGGGACGCGGACCTCGTTTTTGCCGGGAGAGGCATGGCACCGAGGGGGCACAAGATCAAGAGGCATAACGCAGAATGCGAAAGTGGCGACCCCTGTCGGGGCCGCCACGAAACAGTCTGCAACAAACTTGTGACTGGCTCACTGCTGCGCGAACGCGAGCCGCTGCTGGCCGTGCTGGGTGAGGACGACGCGCTTCGAAGTCAGCGTCGCCGGCCCGGCGGACGTCGGAATCGTGACCTTGTAGGGGATGTGCAGAGGTGCACCGTCGACCCGCGTCATGACGACTTCGATACCGTTCGACTGGGAGAGGTGCTGCGTGTCCTTGTCGGCCTTGTGCCCGGCGATCGGTATGTACCGGACACGGCAGGCGACGCCGGTCGCACCGGCGTTTTCACCGATCCGTACCTGACCCTTCGGGGAAAGTACGAGGTCGAAACGTTGTTTGCCGTCGTAGATTGGCAGACGGCGCGAGCATGGGTCCCCGTCACCGCGCGCCATGGCGAGCACGGCGGTCATGGGATCCATGACGCCTTTCAGGTGCTGCGGCTGCACAGGCACCGTATTGTCCGCGACCGGAGACGGCGGCTGATGCAGGACCTGGGTGACCTGATCGCCGGAGAACGCCATGCGCGTCGAGCCGCTCTTCAGCGTACTCGTGTATTCGAAATTGAACGCACTCGGCCGGGTGTTGTCACCGGCCAGCCGTCCGGACGACTGGATCGCGCCAGACCACTGTATCGCACCGAGCAGGAGCGACAGGTTCGCGTTACCCTGGAGTTGATAGCTCGATCCTTCGAGCTGCGACCGGAACTCGTAGGTTCCGATGTGAAAGCCGTTGAAATGAATGTCGTAGACGGCCTGCACACGCTCGGGCAGTGACCCGGCGAACGATTGCGGCGACGGCGCCACCATAACGGCCAGCGTGGACGCGGCAAGAACCGAAAAACGCACGCGCGACTTGAACTTCGACATGGAAAAAACGCCCCGACACGACGCAGGCAACGAACGATGTGAACGCGATACGAGCCCGGGCGGTCTACGGACCGTTTGAGTCGTTTCTGTGATCACGCTTCCGGTGACACTAAACGCCTGTGGTAAACAACTGGTTTCACCTGCGGCCGAATTGAGACGCGGGATGTCGGCACCGGCTGTCGTATCCCACCATCAGGCGTCCGGCCACCTGCTGCCGGCGAAGGCGCGAAGTCTAACAATACTCAGAACCGCCCACCGCGATTGTAGGCATCGACGAGGGAATTGTAATCGCGCAGCTGCCGCGCGGGCGACCCTTCGACCATCCACGCGCCGGATCCGGTGGCGAGCATCATCTTGTCGCCCTGCGAATACGGCACCTTGTCCCGGATGCGGCGCATCAGCTGCTTCGAAGTCGTGAGAAACGTCTTCGCCGACGACAGGAAGCTCGACCCGATCTTGTTGTCCGGATTGGCCGCCACAAAGGCCTCGGTCGCCTTGACGATTGCTTCGTAGTCACCCAGCACGCCGGCAATGGCTGCCACGTCCGGCTTCGCCCCACCCTGCACGCGCATCACCTGTTTCGCGCGCAGCATCAGTTCCTCGATGTGGTAGCGCGCGTTCTTGCCCTCGGTGCGTTCGATCTCCGCTATGCGCGCGATGGCACGCTTCTCCTGGATCTGGTCGATGCGTGCCCGGAGCGCGCTGTCTGCCGCCCCGAACGCATCCCATGCAGCGACAAGGCGCGGATGCAGCGCCCGTCCCTTGGCCATCTTGTCGTCCTTGTAGTCCTGCTGCGTGTAATAGTCGTCCGCCTCCTTGAGGAGCGGTTCGAGCGCCGTCACAGCCGCGACATACGTCGACGCTGCCGCCTCGATATCGGTTTCCCGTGGCTCGAGCGCATTCGCCGCCTCGACCGACTTCGCACAGTCCTTCGTGTCGTAGATCGTATAGAGCCCGTAGATGATGCGCTCCTTGCCGGTCGGACCGGATTTCTGCGCCCAGCTGAAGTAGCGCTGGCGGGAGTCGAAGGCGCGCGCCGACAGCCGGTTGATGCAGCCGACATAGGCATTGATCTTTTTCGTGAGGGCCGCGTCGTCGGTCGTTTGGGCGGCGACGTGTGGCGCCTCAGCGACAAGCGTCAGTGCGGCCAGGAGCATGAGCGGCAGTCTCATCGGGGTGCCTCCAACAAACCGGTCTCGCGGTCCATGGAGCGTATCCGAGCTGTGGCCAGAGCCAAGATGTCTCGTGCAAGCGACGTTTACGACAGCCCAGCGCAACCCGGCATTGTGTTTGCATCTTCTGCGGGCATACTCAGGGTCCAGAGCAAATGCGTATCGAAACGAAACACTTGAACCGCAATCCCGGCCTCGACCTGCTTCGGGCAATCGCGATCGGGTTCGTCCTGGTCTACCATCTCCCCTTCGGTGACCGCGTGCAGGCGCTCGGCGTCTTCGGTGTTGAAATTTTCTTGACGCTGAGCGGTTTTCTCGTCGCCGGCATGATTTTCGAGCGCTTCGGCGGTATCCGGGAGTCGGTCGAACTGAAGAGCTTCCTCGTCAATCGCTGGCTGCGGACGCTCCCACTTTATTATCTGACACTCGTCGCCACCGCTGTGCTCACGATCTGGCTCGGCCAAGATCTGCCCGCTGACGTCGGCGTGTTCTTCGTTTTCATGCAGAACGTCACCCAGGGCGGCCAGGCCGCCCATGACAGCTGGTTCGGCGCCTCCTGGTCGCTCGCCCTTGAGGAGTGGTTCTACCTGCTGCTGCCGCTCACGCTCTGGGTCTCGCGCGGCCAGTCCCCCGGGCGCACGATCATTGCCCTTACGATCGTGCTCGCCGCAATGGCACTCGGCGGGCGCACGTACAGGTTCCTGACGGAAACGGTCTTCGATTTCGACGACATGTACCGTCGCACGCTCATCTTCCGCCTCGATACGTTCTGCTGGGGTATGCTTGTGTACCTCGCTCTCCGGCGTTGGGAGGTCGAGGTCGTCCGCCATCGCCTCGCCCTGTTCATCGCGGGCATCGCGATCATCGTTCTGACCATGTTCGCCGCCTCCAGTCCGGACTATGGCCGCCCCTTCCAGGCCATCGCGATGCTCACGACCATCTCGATCGGCACCGCGCTGTTCATCCCATTCTTTCGCGGCCTCGAAATCACCGGCAGTGCACCGCGCATGCTCTTCTACGTGTTGAGTACGCGCACCTACGCGCTCTATCTCACGCACGGTCTCGTCTACGGCATGATCGCCCGGCATCTCGACACCGGCTCGATCGCAACCAGCGTCCTCATGCTCGCGACAAGCCTCCTCGTCGCCGATCTCGTCTACCGCTACATCGAGCGACCGATCCTCGCCCTCCGCAACGCCGACACGGCCCGCCCGTTGGTGAAAGTGTCAGCCATAATGGCGCGTATCCAAACGCGCATCGCCTTTGAATTCGAACTGCTGACGCGGCGGCACGACCTGCCTGTGCCGGCCCATGCCCTCGTCGAGCGGCGGAAGATGCCGCGCATCTGAAGCGTGCCGCCTGCCCGGGCCTACCGAACCGGCACGGCCGTCTTGAACTTGACCTGCTTGAGCGCGAACGACGACCGGATCGAGGCCACGCCCGGCACCTTCGAGAGCTTGTCGACAATGAACCGCTGCAACGCGGCCACGTCCTCGACCAGCACCCGCAGCATGTAGTCGCTGTCGCCCGTCATCAGATAGCATTCCATGACTTCCGGCATCGCCGTCATGGCACTCTCGAAAGTGTCGAGCGCACGCCCGACCTGCTTTTCGAGGCTCACCTGGATGAACACGGAAACGCCGAGACCGACCCTGCCGGGATCTACGAGGGCGACATAGCCGCGGATGAGACCGCTCCGCTCGAGCCCCCGCACCCGCGCGAGGCAGGGGCTCGGCGATAGTCCGACCCGCTCCGCCAGCTCCACGTTGGAGATGCGCCCGTTGTCCTGCAGCACCGCGAGGATGCGGCGGTCGGTATCGTCAAGATCCATGTTTTCCAATCATAATGCTGTCAACAGCCACCAACACCACATAATATGCCGTTTAAGGCTCGAACTGCCAGTGGATTAGCATGAAATTCCGTCCTTCACACGATAAAATGCCGGAAACAGCGATCATCCGGAAACGCCATGGGCATCGAACAGAAAATCCCGTCCCCCGCAACGAACGCCGACGCCGACCCCGTCGAAACCGGCGACTGGCTCGCCGCCATCGAGGCGGTCACCCGGGTCGCGGGACGTGACCGCGCCAAGTTCCTGCTCGAACGGCTCGACGAGAAGGCCAAGGAACTCGGCGTCATCTCCGAGGCGCCACCCTATTCGCCCTATCGCAATTCTATCCCGCTCGAAGACCAGGGGCCTTATCCCGGCGACCTCGCCACCGAGGAACGGATCACCTCGATCATCCGCTGGAACGCCATTGCCATGGTGCTGCGCGCCAACCAGACTTACGGCGACCTCGGCGGCCATATTGCGAGCTACGCATCCGCCGCCGAGATCTTCGAGATGGGATTCAACCACTATTTCCAGGGCCCGGACGCAAAAGGCGGCGGCGATCTCGTCTTCCTTCAGCCCCATTCCGCGCCCGGCATCTACGCCCGCGCCTTCCTCGAAGGCCGCCTCGGCGAAGACAACCTCGGCAAATACAGGCAGGAAGTCGGCGGCAAGGGTAAGGGCCTGAGTTCTTACCCGCATCCCTGGCTGATGGATCGCTTCTGGCAGTTCCCGACGGGATCGATGGGCCTTGGCCCGATCAGCGCCATCTATCAGGCGCGCTTCATGCGTTATCTGCGCGATCGCGGCCTCGCCGACACCGACGGCCGCCACGTCTGGGGCGTTTTCGGCGACGGCGAGATGGACGAGCCCGAAAGCATCGGCGCGCTCTCGCTGGCCGCGCGCGAGAAACTCGACAACCTCACCTTCATCATCAACTGCAACCTCCAGCGCCTTGACGGACCGGTGCGCGGCAACGGCCAGATCATCCAGGAACTCGAAAGCATCTTCAAAGGCGCGGGCTGGAACGTCGTGAAGGTTCTGTGGGGATCGGATTGGGACCCGCTGTTCTCGCGCGACAGATCGCACGCACTTCTGAAGCGCTTCGCCGCCACCGTCGACGGCAAATACCAGACCCTCGGCGCGAAAGACGGCGCCTATAACCTCGCCCACTTCTTCGGCGAGGACAAAGAGGTCGAAAACCTCGTCCGCCACATGTCAGACGCCGAGATCGACGCGCTGAAGCGCGGCGGCCACGACTTCCGCAAGCTCCACGCCGCCTTCCGCGCCGCCAAGGCGACCAAGGGCCGCCCGACCGTCATTCTTGCAAAGACCAAAAAGGGCTTCGGCATGGGCGGCGCGGGCGAGAGCCGGATGACCGCGCATCAGGCCAAGAAACTCGACATCGAAGCGCTGAAAGCATTCCGTGACCGCTTCGCGCTCCCTCTGAGCGACGAGGACGTGACCAACATCTCGTTCTATCGCCCATCCGACAACAGCCGCGAAATCACCTACCTCAAGAGCCGTCGCGACGCCCTCGGCGGCCCCATGCCGGAACGCCGGACGAACGGCACGCCCGTCGCTGTGCCGGAACTGAAAACCTACGCGGATTTCGCGATCAACGCCGCCGGCAAGGAGATGTCGACGACGATGGCGCTCGTGCGCCTTTTTGGCGGCCTGCTCAAGGACAAGGGGCTCGGCCCGCGCATCGTACCCATCGTCGCCGACGAGGCGCGCACGTTCGGCATGGCCAACCTGTTCCGCCAGATCGGCATCTATTCGCCCGTCGGCCAGTTGTACGAGCCCGAGGACGCCGGCTCCATGCTCTCCTACAAGGAAAGCCGCGACGGCCAGTTGCTCGAAGAAGGCATCACGGAAGCCGGCGCGATGGCCTCCTGGACCGCAGCGGCAACGAGCTACGCGACGCACGGCCTCTCGATGCTGCCGATGTACATCTACTATTCGATGTTCGGCTTCCAGCGCGTCGGCGATCTCATATGGGCCGCCGCCGACCAGCGCGCACGCGGCTTTCTCGTTGGAGCCACGGCCGGGCGCACGACCCTCGGCGGCGAAGGCCTCCAGCACCAGGACGGCACCTCGCATCTGACTGCGTCCACGATCCCGAATTGCCGCGCCTACGATCCTACGTTCGCCTACGAACTCGCCGTCATCCTCGATCACGGCGCGCGCCGCATGATGGCTGAACAGCGAGACGAATTCTATTATCTGACCGTCATGAACGAGAACTACGCCCAGCCGACGATGCCGGCGTCCGTCACGGCTGCCGACATCATCTCGGGCGGCTATCTCTATGCGTCGACGGCACCCGCACAAACGCGCGGAAAAATCCGCCTCGCCGGGTCCGGCACGATCCTGCGCGAAGTGGTCGCCGCCGCCGACATGCTCGCCGCCGATTTCGGAATTGCGAGCGATGTCTACTCGGTGACGAGCTTCACCGAACTCGCCCGCGACGCAGCCACGATCGAACGCGAAGGCCGCCTCGGCGCGTCCTCCAGCACGGCGCGCGTCGAAACACTGTTCCCGGACGGCACGCCCATCGTCGCCGCAACCGACTATGTGCGCGCGCTGCCCGCATTGATTGCCCCATATGTCCGCGCGCCCATGACCATCCTCGGCACTGACGGATTTGGCAGGTCCGATACGCGCAGTGCGCTCCGTGCCTTCTTCGAGGTCGACCGCAATCACGTCGCCGTTGCCGCACTGCACGCGCTTGCGAAAGCAGGAACGATCCCCGAAAGCGTTGTCGCCGAAGCGCGCGCACGCTATGCAATCGATCCGTCCGCGCCTGCACCGTGGACGGCGTAATCCATCCGAAAGACCGGCGCCGCCATGAATGACAGAAGCATGCGCGATCAATCAGACATCCACGCCACGCCGACCGTGCGCGCGCTCGCCCGCGAACTTGGCGTCGATCTCTCGCAGGTCACCGCATCGGGGCCGAACGGACGCATCCTGCGCGAAGACGTGCAGCGCTACGTGAAAGACGCGGTTTCGGGCCGCAACGCCCCGGCGATTTCCGCAATGGCAACCACGACGGCCGCGCCGATGCCGTTGGGTGAGCAGCAGTCCGTCTACATGCCGGCGACCGTCGACTTCGCCAAATTCGGCGCCGTCGAACGCAAGCCACTGTCGCGCGTGCAACGCATTTCCGGTGTCGCCCTTCACAAGTCGTGGTCGTCAATTCCGCACGTCACCAACTTCGACGAGGCCGACATCACCGGCCTCGAAGACTTCCGCGGCGAACTCAACGACGCCAACGCCGGCGGCATCAAGCTGACGGCCCTCGCCTTCCTGATGAAGGCCGCCGCCCGCACGCTGCGCGCCTTCCCAGAGATCAACGCGTCGCTCGATGGCGATACGATGGTGCTGAAAAAGTATGTGAATATCGGCGTCGCCGTCGATACACCGAACGGCCTCGTCGTTCCCGTTGTTCGCGATTGCGACACCAAGGGCGTCCTCGAAATGGCGAAGGAAGTCGCCGATCTCGCCAATCGCGCCCGGCAGGGCAAGCTCAAGGGCGAGGAGATGCAGGGCGGCTCGTTCTCGATCTCGTCACTCGGCGCCCTCGGCGGCACCGGCTTCACTCCGATCATCAATGCACCGGAAATCGCCATTCTCGGAGTGGGCCGCTCCGAGATGAAACCGAAGTGGAACGGTACGGCGTTCGAGCCGCGACTGATGGTCCCTGTATCGCTGTCGTGGGACCACCGCGCCATCGACGGCGGCACTGCCGCGCGCTTCCTGACGCACCTCGTCTCCCTGCTCGCCGACCTTCGGCGGATCAATTTGTGATCCGAGCCAATTCGCGGAGTTTGCACTACAAACCGACCCTCACCCAGACATGACAAGCTGTGAGACTGCGCGAGGTCACCCTCTCCCTTAAGGGAGACGGAACGCTTGCGGTACCTGGACCACGAATGTGATGCAGGTGAGGGTTACTTCGAAAAGTCGCCCGCCATATTGGCGTTGATACTGCCAATGCATAAACTGCCCGTCGAAGTCGTCCGATAACCCGAGACCGAGCACAATCATGAGCGACACGCCTCCGTACACGCCCCCGAAAGTCTGGACCTGGAACAAGCCGTCCGGCGGTGCCTTCGCGTCCATCAATCGTCCCGTCTCCGGCGCGACGCACGAGAAGGAACTGCCCGTCGGCAAGCATCCCTTCCAGCTCTATTCCCTCGCCACACCCAACGGCGTGAAGGTCACGGTCATGTTCGAGGAGTTGCTCGCACTCGGCCACAAGGGTGCCGAGTACGATGCCTGGCTCATAAAAATCCACGAAGGCGAGCAATTCGGCTCGGGCTTCGTCGCCGTCAATCCGAATTCCAAGATCCCCGCCCTGCTGGACCGCTCCGGCAAGGAGCCCGTGCGTGTTTTCGAAAGCGCGTCGATCCTCCTCTATCTCGCCGAGAAATTCGGCGCCTTCATTCCGAAGGATCACGTCGCCCGCACCGAATGCATGAACTGGCTGTTCTGGCAGATGGGCAGCGCGCCCTATCTCGGCGGCGGCTTCGGCCACTTCTACGTCTACGCGCCGACGAAGATCGAGTACTGCATCGACCGCTTCACCATGGAAACAAAGCGCCAGCTCGACGTGCTCGACAGGAACCTCGCGACGCGGAAGTTCATGGCGGGCGACGAATACTCCATTGCCGACATGGCCATTTGGCCCTGGTACGGCCAGCTCTGCCTCGGACGGCTCTACGGCGCCGCCGAATTCCTCGACGTTGCGAGCTACACCAACGTCGTCCGTTGGGCGCGTGAGATCGACGCGCGTCCCGCTGTCCTGCGCGGCCGCATCGTCAACAAGACGAGCGGCGAGCCCGCCCTCCAGCTTCACGAACGCCACGACGCCACCGACTTCGATACGAAGACGCAGGACAAGATCGGGAAGTAAAGCCGTCATCCCGGATGCGGTGCAGCACGTTTCAGTGGTGCACCGCTGATCCGGGACCTTGCCCTGATGTTCGAGGTCCCGTGTCTGCGCAGGTCACTCTGCGCCGCCGCGCGCACGGGATGACAGATAACCACCAGACTCGTCACCGCCTGCGTTCACCATCTCCCACCGAAGGCATGTCAACTAGGTAGCTACCTAGTGGACGGCGCATGCGCGCGCCCGGCACACTCCCGCCCAAGTCCTGCTCGCCCACGGGCGCTCGAGAGCTTGTCGCAGCGTGGCAGGATACCGTATCGGCGAAATGGAGCGGTTCTCCAGGTGGGGGCCGCGTCCCCTTAAGCGGGTCCGGTGACGTCAAGGTCCGGTGGCGAGCGTGGCTACGTTCGCAACGACACCGGAAACTCCGCCGGCAAAAAATCGGCGGAACGCGGTTGACTGTTCCGCGCACGAGACGGCGTCACATCCCGGTATGGTCATGCGAGTGAGGCCGCGCCCCTGGCGCTCGCCACCTCCTTCTGGGGCGGGCGGGCGAGCATTCCCCGAAAAGTCGATCGCGGCCGCACATCGCGTTCCGTGGGCACTTTTTCAATGGCGCTTCGGGTGCCGACACCGCACCCGCGCTGGACGGCATTTCGGATGCCCACACGGCATCCGCGCCGAAACATACCGACACGGAAACATCCGGTGTCGCCGATAGTTCATGTCTCGACAAGAAAACCCGCAAAACAAGAAAGGCCGGTCGCAAGGACCGGCCTTTGCATTTCGATCGAGTCTGGAAATTACTCCGCTGCCTGCCTGAGCGCCGGAGCCGCAGCCTTGACGTCGGCGTCGACGTGGGCTGCGAACTTCTCGAAGTTCTTGTTGAACATGTCGACCAGCGCCTGCGCCTGCGCGTCATAGGCGGCCTTGTCGGCCCAGGTTTCGCGCGGCGTCAGGATCTTCGCATCGACCCCATCGAGCGCGAGCGGCACCTGGAAGCCGAAATACGCGTCCGTCCGCATCGGCTGATGCTTGAGCTTGCCGGAGAGTGCGGCATCGAGCAGCGCCCGCGTCGCCTTGATCGGCATGCGCGATCCGACACCGAACTTCCCGCCGGTCCACCCCGTATTCACGAGCCAGCAGTCGACGTTGTGCTTCGCGATGAGCTCGCGCAGCATGTTGCCGTACACCGACGGATGGCGCGGCATGAACGGCGCACCGAAGCAGGTCGAGAACGTGGCCGAGGCTTCGTTGCCCTTCATGCCCTTCTCGGTACCGGCCACCTTCGCCGTGTAACCGGACAGGAAGTGATACATCGCCTGCGACGCCGTGAGCTTCGCGATCGGCGGCATGACGCCGAACGCGTCGGCGCACAGCATCACGATGTTCTTCGGCTGGCCTGCATGGCCGCTTTCACTGGCATTCGAGATGAACTCGAGCGGATAGCACGAGCGGGTGTTCTCGGTGAGACGGTTGTCGTCGAAGTTGGGATGATGCGTCCCTTCTTCGAGGATCACGTTTTCGAGCACCGCGCCGAAACGGTTGGACGCCTGCCAGATTTCCGGCTCGGCCTCCTTGGAGAGCCGGATCGTCTTGGCGTAGCAGCCGCCTTCGAAATTGAAAATGCCGGTATCCGACCAGCCGTGCTCGTCGTCACCGAGCAGGATGCGCTTCGGGTCGGCCGACAGCGTCGTCTTGCCCGTTCCCGACAGCCCGAAGAAAACAGCGCTGTCGCCACCGTGCCCGACGTTCGCCGAGCAGTGCATCGGCATCACGCCTTTCGTCGGCAGCATGTAGTTGAGATACGTGAAGACGCTCTTCTTCGTCTCGCCCGCGTATTCGCTGCCGCCGATGAGCACGATCTTCTTGGCGAAATTCACCGCGATGACTGTCTCGCTGCGGCAGCCGTGCCGCGCCGGATCGGCCTTGAAGCTCGGCAGGTTGACGATCGTGAGATCGGGCGCGAATCCCGCCAGCTCGGCAGCCTTCGGACGGCGCAGCATGTGGCGGATGAACAGCGAATGCCAGGCGAACTCGGTGATGATGAGAGCCTTGATTTCCTGCCGCGGGTCGGCGCCCGCCTTGAGTTCCTGGACGAACAGTTCCTTGTCCTTCGCGTGCTGGACGAAATCGTTGTAGAGCACGTCGAAATGCGCCGGTGTCATCGGCTTGTTGTTGTCCCACCAGACCTGATCCTCGGTCGAAGCGTCCCGCACCGTGAACTTGTCGTTCGGCGACCGTCCCGTGTGAACGCCCGTGTGCGCCACGAACGCTCCGCTCGACGCGAGATGGCCCTCACCGCGCTTGAGCGCCAGCTCGATCAGCGGCGTCTCGAGCATGTTGCGATGGACTTTTCGAGCGCCTGAAAGAGGAAATGTCTCAGTGGTCATGGGTCAAGCCATTCGGTGAAGAGTTCTCATCCGGCAAATCGAGACCAGTCGAAAGAAGCGTCGGAAATACGACCGCCACTCCGGTTCGGCGATCCGGTCGAGACCGACGGCAAAACCATCGGCCTGCGTCCGAGGGCCGGCCAAAGCCTCCCGCCGAAGCAATTCGTTTAAGAGTGCAGTCCGGCGCACGCAACCCCGCCGGACCACCGTAACCCCCAACTTTCGGGTATCTTTTTGCGATTATTCGCCACAGGAGCCAGCATCGTATACGCTGTCTATCCACAGGCCTGAATTGGTAAGGCCAATTGCGGATCGTCCACCTGCGATGGTGTCGCGAACGGTCAGGCCACCGAAGAATGGCGGCGAAACACACCCATCCGCACGACGGCTGACGATGCCGCCCGATGTTTGATTCGCCACCTGTGGACAACCTGCGCACGCCAATCCCGGCAAAAGGTTGCACGGGCGTGCTATTCAGGTAACATTCAGTCCGGCCCGATCACTATTCCGCCATATGTTCGCCCGACACCGGCAAGCGACAAGCCCGTCCGGTAGGGCTCGGCAGGGGACCGTATCCGAATGAAAGAAAAGAGCACCATCTGCCTCGTCGACGACGAGCGCAATATTCTGACTTCGCTCGGCATGGCGCTCGAAGCGGAAGGCTACAAGGTCCGCACCTATTCCGACGGCGCGGCTGCCCTCGAAGGACTGACGGAGGAACCGGCCGACCTCGCCGTCCTCGACATCAAGATGCCGCGCATGGACGGCATGGAACTGCTCCGCCGGCTGCGCCAGCAGACGGACATGCCGGTGATCTTCCTCACCTCGAAGGACGAAGAGATCGACCAGCTTTTCGGCCTCAAGATGGGCGCCGACGACTACATCGCCAAGCCGTTTTCGCAGCGCCTCGTCGTCGAACGCGTCAAGGCCGTCCTGCGCCGCTTCCAGAGCCGCGACGGGTCTGCTCCGCCAACCGAGGCAGCCCGCATCCTCGAACGCGGCCAGCTCCGCCTCGATCCGGAGCGCCATACCTGTCACTGGAACAACCTGCCGGTCACGCTGACCGTGACGGAATTCCTCATCCTGCAGGCGCTCGCCACGCGCCCGGGCGTCGTCAAGACGCGCGACGCACTGATGGATGCCGCCTACGACGATCAGGTCTACGTCGACGATCGTACCATCGACAGCCACATCAAGCGGCTGCGCAAGAAGTTCAAACAGGTCGACGACGACTTCGACGTCATCGAGACGCTCTATGGCGTCGGCTACCGCTTCAAGGAATGATCCTGAGCCAGGCGTGAGTGCCGGATCGCCGAAGCATCTAGTGCTGCGCGATTGCGGGCGCGCGCAGCCCTTGGTCGTTCGTGGCACTGCCTCCACGACCATCCGAGTTCGAGGGTGAGCGATGCCGTTAGACAGCGACCGACCCGAGGCATTTTCGGCACCCGGGTCGAACACGCCCGCCGCGACCGCGCTTCGGCGGCGCACCCTCGAAGCACTCGCTTCGGGCCGCGCCGCACTGCGTTCGAGGCTGCGCCCGCTGCATGATGCAGTTGCACCCCGCGTGGCTCCGGCCTGGCAGCGGCTCACCGTATGGGCAGAGCGCCAGCCGCTCTGGCGCTGGTGCGTGAAGTCGCTCGGCAATCGCATCGTTACGGCGAACTCGATCGGCCTCATTGTCGTCTTCCTCGGCCTCGGATTGCTCACGTTCCAGCACACCTGGCTGATCGACGCGCGCACGGAAAGCCTGCGTACACAGGGCCGCATGATCGCCGTAGCCATCGCCTCCAACGCGAAATTGCGCACCGACGGCCTCGTCATCGACCCCGACGAACCCGCATCAAGCGGCGGCGGCGTCCCGAGTTTCAGCTCCGACGCACTGTCCAGCCTGTCGTTCGAGATCGCCCCCGAGCAGGTAGCACCCGTCCTCCGCAAGCTCATCCAGAACAACGACGTCCGCATCCGCGTCTACGCACGCGACAATCGCCTTCTCGTCGACAGCGCCGACGGCTTCCGGTCCAGCGCACCGAAAATCGAGCCGGCCGGCGACGACCAGCCGATCCAGCTCCGCAGCTTCTGGACGCGCCTCGTCTCGGCGATCAACGGCACCGACATCGCCGTCTACCGCGAACTCGACAGCGCCAACGCGCCACGCTACCCGCAGGCCCAGCGCGCACTGCAGGGCCAGCTCGGCAACATGATGCTGCTCAACTCCAAAGGCGAGCAGATCATCGCCGTTACGGCCCCCATCGAACGCGCCGGCACAATTCCGGGATTTGCCCTCGTCACGACGCGACCTGGCGCGCTCGAGGACATTCTCTGGCGCGAACGCCGTCCGTTCTTCCTCCTGTCCCTGATCGCCATCATCGCGACCGCGCTCGCATCCTGGTTGCTGACACGCACCATCGCCGGCCCGATGCGCCAGCTCGCCCGCACCGCGGAGCAGGTCTCCCGCAACATCAACTCCCGCCACGACCTGACCGAGATGCCGGGCCGCACCGATGAGATCGGCCTGATGGCGCGCAACTTCTCCGCCATGACGGCATCGCTCCTGCGCCGCATCGAAGCGTCCGACCGGTTCGCCCAGGACGTTGCCCACGAACTGAAGAACCCGGTCGCGGCGGCCCGCTCGACGGCCGAAAGCCTCGGCTACGCGAAAACGCCCGAAAAGCGAGACGAACTCGTCCACCAGATCCAGGGTGAACTGAAACGCCTCAACCGGTTGATCTCCGACGTCTCCAACGCCTCGCGTCTCGATGCGGAACTGGCGTTGCAGGAAACAGAACCTGTCGACGTCGCAACCGTGGCGAAGAACATCGCCGGCGTGTTTCGCGACATCGGCTCAGGTGACGACGGCGACGAGGGCACCCAGATCAGGATCGAGACCAAGCCACACGGCGCGCCATCGTCGGCCTTCCTCGTCGATGGTCACGAAGGCCGGCTCGGTCAGGTCGTCACCAACCTGCTCGACAATGCGCTGAGCTTCTCGCCGCCGGAAGGCGCCAAGGTGATGCTCGAAGTCCGCGCCGAAGCCGCCGAGGTCGTCGTCGTCGTCGACGATCAGGGCCCCGGCATTCCGCCGGACAAGCTCGAGGACGTCTTCAAGCGTTTCTATTCGGACCGGCCTCAGTCTGACCGCAAGCGCGGCAAGAACTCCGGCCTCGGCCTCTCCATCAGCCGCGAGATCGTCGAAGCACACGGCGGAACGATCCGCGCCATGAACATCATGGCCGCACCGGGCGACGTCGTGGGCACGAACGACATTCCCGAACTGCGCGAACGCCGCATCCCCGGCGTCGCCGGCGTTCGGTTCGAGGTTCGCCTGCCGCGTATGCCTTCGCCCAAGCGCTGACACGGACGCGACTGCGATGGACGAAAACCGCCTCTCCCCTCCGTCCACCACCACGATCCGCGTGCACGCGACCTCGGTCGCGAGAGACGGCCACGCGGTCCTGCTGCGGGGCCCGTCCGGTGCCGGAAAATCCGATCTCGCGCTGCGCTTTCTCGCTATGACCTCGGCCTTTCCTTCGGCCGCGCCGGGCCAGCACGCGCTCGTCGCCGACGACCGGACGATCATAACCCGGACCGATGACGCACTCGCGGTGTCCTGTCCGGCGGCGATCGCAGGTCGCATCGAGGTCCGTGGGCTCGGCATCGTCTCCTGTCCCGCCATCCCGACGGCAAAACTCGTTCTCGTCGTCGATCTCGTCGACCTGACCGCTGTCGAGCGGTTTCCCGAACCACACAGTGAATCGATTCTCGGGATCGCCGTCGCACGTCTCTCTCTGGCGCCGTTCGAGCCATCTGCCCCGCTGAAGCTCGCCCTCGCGCTCGATCGGGCCCGCATGAAACTCCTGGCGGGCTAGAGACTTACCATCCCGTCGAATGGCCCTTAACGGCGCAATCCGGCTGCGTTATGATGCGCATCCGGAGCATATCGGCTTCCGATGCGGGGAGTGCCAGCGTGCCGTCATGACCGAGACCGCCGACACGACCGCGCGCGCGCTGCTCGAAACGGCGCGCCGAGCCGAAACCGAGGGAAACCACGAAGCGGCGCTGCGCACCTACAGGCACCTGACCGAAAACTTCGCCCGCTCACCGGAAGCCCGCGTCGCAGCCGAAGCCCTTGCCCGTCGCAGCATCCGCCCCGCTCCTGGAACGCAGCTGCCCGGCCTGACGATGCCGCCCCCGCCGCCCATGCGTCCATCGGCCGCCCCCCGGCCTCAACATCCGGCAGCAGTGCCTGTACAGCTCGATCGCCCGATGCAGATGCCGTCCGCGATTTCGCCGCCGCAAACGCCGCATCCGGCTTCCCTTCAACCGCCACAGGCGCCACTTCCGGTTCACAGAAATCAGCTGCGCGCCCACCCACCCCGCTATCGCTTCGGCCGCGCCATCGCTTACTTGACCGGCCTCCTCGGCGGGTCGATCCTCGTAGCCGCCGTCGTGGCAGCCCTCCTGAACCTCGGTGCGACCTTCGGCTACGTCTCGTCTCCGGTTTTCGCATCCATGCTGATCGGCTGGCCGCTCATCCTGCTGACCAACGCCACGGGCCTCTTTCTCGTCCTCCTGAGCCAGATGGCACGCGCCACGTTCGATGCCGCCGACGCCACACGCCATCAACCGCCCCGTTAATTCGCCGGTACGCCGCCGACAGCCCGAAAAATGAGCAACCCGACGCCTGCGCGCGGGCCATACGTTTGCTATCATCGAGTCGGGGACAACCAGCGAGGACAAACGATTGGCCGGCAATGTGAACCTGTTGGCGTATTCGGACGCACTCCTCGTCCTGGGAACCGCTGGTATCGTCGTCCCCGTCGTCCGCAAGTTCGGCTTGAACCCGGTTCTCGGCTATCTCGGCGCGGGCGTCATTCTCGGCCCGCTCGGCCTCGGCTCGCTGAAGGAGTGGATCCCCGCCATCCAGTGGGTGACCATCTCGGACGCGGCCAGCATCGAGGGCATTGCCAGTCTCGGTGTCGTTTTCCTGCTCTTCCTCATTGGCCTGGAATTGTCGTTCGAGCGACTGCTGACAATGCGCCGCCTCGTCTTCGGCCTCGGCGGCTTACAGGTCGTCCTGACGACGATCGTGATTTCCGGCATCGCCTCGCTGTTCGAGGTCCGACCATCCATTGCGGTCCTGATCGGCGCCTGCTTTGCATTGTCGTCGACCGCGATCGTTATCGAGCTGCTGTCGAACCAGAACCGCCTCTCCACGGTCACCGGCCGATCGACGTTCTCGGTACTGCTGGCGCAGGATCTCGCCGTCGTCCCGTTGCTGATGTACATTTCGACCATCGGAGACCATGGCGACCTCACGACGAAGCTCGGCATCGCCGGCCTCAAGGCGACGATTGCCGTGATCGTGATCGCCGTGCTTGGGCGGCTGGCGCTGCGGCCACTCTTCCGCCTCGTGGCGCAGACGCGGTCGAACGAGCTTTTCATCGCCGCCACGCTCTTCGTTGTGGTCGGGACCGGTGTCGTCGCGGCAGCCGCCGGACTGTCCATGGCGCTCGGCGCCTTCGTCGCCGGCCTTCTGCTCGCCGAGACCGAGTACCGCAAGGCCATCGAGACCGCGATCGAACCCTTCAAGGGTCTCCTGCTCGGGATTTTCTTCTTCACCATCGGCACGCACATCGACCTCAGGACGATCGTGGAGTATCCGGTCGCGGTGTTTGGCGCGGTCGCAGGACTCATCGTTCTCAAAGCGCTGCTCTTCATCGGCCTCGCCCGTCTCTTTGGCCTGAGCTGGCCCACCGCGATCGAGGCCGGCATCCTGCTCGGCCCCGCCGGTGAGTTTGCCCTCGTCGGCATAGAACTCGCCTCTTCCCTCGCCCTGATCCGGCTCGACGTCGCGTCCTTCGTCTATGTCGTGACCGCAATATCCATGGCGCTGCTGCCGTCGCTCGCATACCTGGCGCGCCGCATTCACCTGTCGATGGTTCCACCGAAGCCGATCAACCCCGCAGCTCTGGTCCCACCGGCACCCGCCACCGGCCACGCCATCGTAATCGGCCAGGGTCGTGTCGGTCGCGTCGTCACGTCCCTGCTCGTCGACAACAAGTGCAACTACCTCGCCGTCGAAGGTGATCCGGAACTCGTGGCAGACCGGCGCGAGCAGGGCTTCGAGGTCTATTACGGCAACGCCACCGATCCACTCTTCCTCGAAGCCTGCGGTCTGGCCGATGCGCGCCTCGTCATCATCACGATCCACAATCAGACAGCCATCGACAGGATCGTCACGGAAGTGCGCGCGCGCCGCCCCGAACTACCCATTGTCGTGCGTGCCAAGGACCGCGCCCATGCCCGGCACCTCTATGCGATCGGCGCCACCGACGCGGTTCCCGAAACGCTCGAAGCGAGCCTGCAGCTGTCGGAAGCGTCCCTTCTGGCCTTCGGCGTCGCGGCCGGCCCCGCGATAGCCTCGATCCACGAAAAGCGCGACGAATTCCGCCGCGATCTCCAGCAGGCCGCTTCGATCGCCACCAGCGCCGACGTCGCGAAGTCCCGGGTCTTTGGCGTGCGCACAAGGACAGGCACGGGCAAATCTTGACACTTGTCCGAACAGGGCGTCACCGCGTCTGCTTCAGTCGGTGCAACTGCACGTCGCCTCGTGCGCTTTTCTGATGTCGCCGGGTGTGGCCAGCACGGACTGGCGGAGAAGGTCGTAACGCGCATCGAGGAACTCGGCATAGGCCAGTACCTCGATAGCCAGCAGAGCCCTTCCGAGCGCTTCGCCGCCTACGGCAGCCGGCACCGCATCGCGCCTCTCGCCGAACACCTTCTCGTCCTGCCGGTCGAGCAGGAACGTTTTGGCGCGGCGCATCGCCGCAAACACTGTCAGCTCGCCCGCCACATCCTCGTTCTGCTCCGGCGTAAGCACCACGGCCAGCGCCGACCGGAGATAATCGCGCGCTGTCTTGCCGGCTGCGGCACCGCTCACATCGTCTCGCGTCGACGCAACTGCGGTGGACACGACCGCGGCCGTCGATACCTGGTTCGTACTCGACACCGGCTGCGGAGCCTGGGCCGCCATAGTCGTCAATGCGACGACCCGATCCCGCGCCCTGAGTCGCACCGTCTCGACCAGCGACCGCACATCCTGCTGCCGCTTCTCGAGCGGCGCGAGCTGCGACCCATAGAACTCCGACACCTCGCGCCCACCCGAACACAGCGCCGGATGCGGAGGCTGCGTGATGTAGGCGCGCAGGTCCTGCGACAACCGCTGTGCGTGCCATCCGAGCCGGCCGTTCTCTCCGACCTCCGACACCGCACCGCGCCGGGTGACGAAGTCCTGCAGCGCACGAACCGCCGCGACGTCCGACTTGTCACGCGCCGTCGCGAAAGCGACCTCGTTGGTCCCGACGGTGCGGTTCTCGGTTGCGACGCATCGCGCGCGCCGGCCTTTGCCTTCGTATTGCGTGCATACTTGCCGCACGGTCGCCACGGTCCGCACCCGACCACGCTTCTCGAGACCCGCATCGAAATTGAAAAGCCAGCGCCCTGGCAACGCCGGATCACCAGATCTAAGATCCGTAACGACCGATCGAAGACCCTCACCTCTTTGATCAGACAGAGCGGTAAGTCGCGCGTGGTAGTTCGCGCTGCACGCTTCTGCCACCGCACTGTCTGGGCCAAGAACTGAAAGTACTGTGATTGACGCAGCGAGGACCGCTGCTTTCGAACGAACGCAAGACACTCTGACATCCCCTGGCCGTACCCGCGCTCCCCTTGGCGCATGTCACGGTCGGCGCTTATTGCAACACCGCCGCCGAGGCCGCAAGCGCTGACTGGAGGGAAACTTGCGTCGCACGACCGGCTGTCGGCTTCCGACATACAGAATTGCCGGCCCCCGCATCCGCGAGAACCGGCAATTCACCCGCAAAAGACCGGGGTAGCGCAGCTTTGCCCCCAAAACGCACCACGGTCTCCGAATTGGCACCGGATACCAGAGATCCGGCGCCCGGCACGACGGCATCGCAGGAGCCTTGGCCCGCCATACCGGCCTCTGCTCGATGTCCCCCGACAGAACAGCAGCCGGGTTCTTAATGCCATAGCCGTCGTCGACTGCAACGGCACTCGAGCGTTTTCCCAGAGGCCGGTGGACAATTGGGTCGCCCCCGAGACTCTTTGCTCGTCACCGCGCCGCACACGATCGCTTCGATGCGTCGAAAACGCCTGCAAACAGGGCACAACTTACAACCCGGATCACCGGTGCTGTATGCCGGAAAGTGTTACGTCGAAGTACGATGTAATCACCGTGCAACACGCCGTCGCGACACGCTGTGGACATGCACGCGAAGGGTCAAAACTCATTACCGATTGTTGCGCTGGACAACGAAAAAGGCCGGGACGAACCCGGCCATTTCCGCGCGTCTTTGGAGGCTCGCGCCTGACACATCGGGCTCAGAATAGCCCTTCGATCTGACCCTTTTCGTTGAAGCGGATATGCTCGCTCGACGGCACCTTCGGCAGCCCTGGCATGGTCATGATCTCACCGCAGATCGCCACGATGAACCCCGCACCTGCCGAAAGCCTGACTTCGCGGATCGGAACCACGTGATCGACCGGTGCCCCGCGCAGGTTCGGGTCCGTCGAGAACGAGTACTGCGTCTTCGCCACACAGATCGGCAGCTTGCCGTAACCCATGTCCTCCCACGTCTTCAGCTGATCCCGGATCGATTTGTCCGCGATCACTTCCGACGCGCGATAGATCCTCTTGGCGATGGTCTCGATCTTCTGGAAGAGGCCCATATCGTCCGGATAGAGCGGCGCATAGTTCGAGGTACCGCTATCGGCGATCTCCGCCACGCGCTTCGCCATTTCCGCGATGCCTTTCGAGCCGTGCGCCCAGTGCTTGCACAGGAACGCCTCCGAGCCGAGGCCCTTCACGTAGGTCTTCACCGCCTCGATCTCGGCATCCGTATCCGAGATGAAGTGATTGATCCCGACGACCGCAGGAACACCGAACTGCTTCACGTTCTCGATGTGCCGGCCGAGGTTCGCGAGACCCTTCTTTACCGCTTCCACATTCTCCTTGCCGAGGTCTTCCTTCTTGACCCCGCCATTCATCTTGAGCGCACGCACCGTCGCCACGATGACCGCCGCAGCAGGCTTGAGACCTGCCTTGCGGCATTTGATGTCGAAGAATTTCTCCGCCCCGAGATCGGCCCCGAAGCCTGCTTCCGTGACCACGTAGTCGGCGAGTTTCAGCGCCGTCTTCGTCGCCACGACCGAGTTGCAGCCATGCGCGATATTCGCAAACGGCCCGCCGTGGATGAACGCCGGATTGTTCTCGAGCGTCTGCACGAGGTTCGGCTGCATCGCCTGCGCGAGCAGGACCGTCATCGCGCCGTCCGCCTTGATGTCGCGGCAGAACACCGGACTCTTGTCGCGGCGATAGCCGATGATGATGTCGCCGAGCCGCTTCTCGAGATCCTTGATATCGTTGGCGAGGCACAGGATCGCCATGACTTCCGACGCCACCGTGATGTCGAAGCCGGCTTCGCGCGGATAGCCGTTCGCGACACCGCCGAGCGAGCACACGATCTCACGCAGCGCACGATCGTTCATGTCCATCACGCGGCGCCACGCCACGCGGCGCGTGTCGATGTTCTGCGCGTTGCCCCAGTAGATGTGGTTGTCGATCATCGCGCTGAGCAGGTTGTGCGCGCTCGTGATCGCGTGGAAGTCACCCGTGAAATGCAGGTTGATGTCTTCCATCGGCACGACCTGCGCATATCCACCGCCCGCCGCACCGCCCTTGACGCCGAAACACGGCCCGAGTGACGGCTCGCGCAGACAGATCGCCGCCTTCTTGCCGATGTAGTTGAGACCGTCGCCGAGCCCGACCGTCGTCGTCGTCTTGCCTTCACCCGCCGGCGTCGGATTGATCGCCGTCACCAGGATGAGCTTGCCGTCCTTCTTGCCTTCGAGCGACTTGATGAAGTCGGCCGAGATCTTCGCCTTGTCGTGACCGTAGGGGAGCAGATGCTCGGTCGCGATACCGAGTTTCGCGCCGACCTCCTGAATGTTCTTCTTCTTTGCTTCGCGGGCAATTTCGATATCGGATTTGACGGACATGATGCGTTTCCTCGTTTTTCCGTTCGTCCTTGCCGCGATCGAACTCTGTGACCGCCGCTCGCTTTTCTTTTCGTTCCGACGAGCATCTGCGAGTCCCTGCCGCAGACGTCCGCCGCTGTCGTTTGTCATCCCGGAGGCAGCGCAGCTCGTTTCAGTGGTGTGCTGCTGATCCGGGAGGTCGATTGAATGCTCGAGGTCCCGTGTCTGCATCGCACCGTCGAAACGCTGCGCTGCCTCCGGGATGCCACAGCCTCATGCCTTCGGCGCCGGCTTGTCGAAAACGTCGCCGACCTTGATGCCCGCGCTCGCCGCCCACTCTGCCGCCGCGATCTTCTTGCCCTCGGGCGCTTTCACGCGCTTCGCCAGGATAGCCCCGCCATTGCTCTGGATGGTGATGCCGTCGGCCGAGATCGCCGTGATGGTCCCCGGCGCGCCCGATCCACCCGCAACCTTCGCTGCGTCGTAGATGTCGAGCTTCACGCCCTTGATGTTTGCCCACGCGCCCGGCGCCGGATTGGCGGCGCGGATCGTGTTGTAGACGTCCGCGACAGGCTTCGAGAAATCGAGCTCGGCAATGTCCTTCTTGAACCAGCTCTCGTAGGATCCGTCGTCGAGATGCTGCTTGTGCTTGAGCTTCACACCCGCCTTGACGAGATCGAGGCTCTCCATCATCGCGTCGACGCCCATCGGGAAGAGCTTCTTGAAGTAGACGTCGCCGAGCGTCTCGTCCGGTCCGATTTCCACCGTCTTCTGCAAGAGGATCGGACCCTCGTCGAGACCCTCGTCCGGCCAGAAGATCGTGAGCCCCGTGCGCGTCTTGCCCATCGCGATCGGCCAGTTGATCGACGACGGCCCGCGATGCGCCGGCAACAGCGACGGATGATACTGGAACGTGCCGTACTTCGGCGCGTCCAGCACCGGCTGCGGCACGAACAGCAAAACGTAAGCCATGATGCAGACGTCGGCGTTGAACGACTTCATGAGTTCCAGCGCTTCCGGCGTCTTCCAGCTCTTCGGCTGATGGAGCGGCAGCCCCTTCTCGCGCGCGAACGCCTTCAGCGGATCTTCCGGCCGCCCCGCCTTGTCCGGCGCGCAGCACACTGCCACGACATTCTCTCCCCGCTCGAGCAGCTTTTCGAGTACGGCCTTGCCGAACGCTTCCTGTCCATGAACCACGATGCGCATTTGCGTCTCCTTGAGTTGTCATCCCGTGCCCACTGCAGCGCGAAGCGTTGCTGTGCAGACACGGGACCTCACTATGCTTGGCGAGGTCCCGGATCAGTGGCGCACCGTTGCATGCTGCGCCGCATCCGGGATGACACGCTTATTCCGCCGCGGCGGGCTTCTTCACGACCGCAGTCGCACCGGATGCCGCCAGTGCCGCGATCTCGTCTGCCGAATAGCCGAGCTGCGCAAGCACCTCGTCCGTATGCTCGCCGAGCAGCGGCGACCGCTCCACCTTGGCCGGGCTGGCGCTGAGCTTTATCGGGTTGCCGACGCTGAGATACTTGCCCCGCTTCGGATGATCGACCTCGACCACGGTTCCGGTGGCGCGCAGCGACTGGTCCTCCGCCAGCTCCTTCATGGAAAGAATCGGCCCGCACGGAATGTCGTACTTGTTGAGGATGTCCATCGCCTCGAACTTGGTCTTCGTCATCGTCCACTTCTCGATGCGCTCGAAGATCGCGTTGAGACGCGGCAGCCGCGCTTTCGGCGTCGCGTAATTCGGGTCCGTCTTCCATGTCGGCTCTCCGATCACGTCGCAGATAGCCTCCCAAACGGGGGCCTGCGTGATGAAGTAGATGTAGGCATTGGGATCCGTGTCTGCGCCCTTGCACTTGAGAATCCGGCCAGGCTGGCCGCCACCGGAGTCGTTGCCCGCGCGCGGCGTCGCGTCCCCGAACGGAATGCCCTCGCCGTACTGGCTGTATTCGGTGAGCGGGCCATGCTTCAGCCGCTGCTGGTCGCGGAGCTTGACGCGGGCGAGGTTGAGGACGCCATCCTGCATGGCGCACACCACACGCTGCCCCTTGCCCGAATGCGTCCGATGATAGAGCGCGGTCACGATACCGAGCGCGAGATGAAGCCCCGTGCCGGAATCGCCGATCTGCGCGCCTGTCACCAGCGGCGGCCCGTCCCGGAAGCCGGTCGTCGACGCCGAACCACCCGTGCACTGCGCCACGTTTTCATACACCTTGCACTCTTCGTAAGGCCCCGGCCCGAACCCCTTGACCGAGGCATAGATGATGCGCGGATTGAGTTCCTGGATGCGCTCCCACGTGAGGCCCATGCGATCCATCGCACCCGGCGCGAAGTTCTCGACGATCACGTCGCACTGCTTGATGAGCCGCTCGAGGATTTCGAGACCCTTCTTGTTCTTCGAGTCGATCGTGATCGAGCGCTTGTTGTGGTTCAGCATCGTGAAATAGAGGCTGTCCGCGCCCGGCACGTCGACGAGCTGCCCGCGCGTGATGTCGCCGACGCCCGGCCGTTCGACCTTGATCACGTCAGCGCCGAACCATGCGAGCAGCTGCGTGCAGGTCGGGCCGGACTGAACGTGCGTGAAATCGAGGATTTTGACGCCTTTGAGTGCTTCCGACATGTCTTTTTCCCTGATGAAAGACGTGAAACTGAAAGAGTGATCAGGCCTTCTTGCCGACGACACTCTGCGGATTGAGGTTGCCGATGCGGCCCGACTCCGTGCCCGCCTTCTCGTCGATGATGGCGTTGATGAGCGTCGGCTTGCCACTGTCGAGCGCGGCATTGACGGCGGCTGCCAGCTCCGACGGTGACGTGACACGCACGCCGACACCACCGAACGCCTTCGCCATCAGGTCGTAATGCGAATCCTTGACGAACGTGGTCCACGCCGGATCGCTGCCGCCGGGATTCGTATCCGTGCCGCGATAGATGCCGTTGTTGTTGAACACCACGACCGTGACCGGCAACTTGTACCGGCACACGGTTTCGATCTCCATCCCCGAGAAACCGAACGCACTGTCACCGCAGACCGCAAGTACCGGCTTTCCAGTCTCGATCGCGGCCGCGACCGAGTAACCCATGCCGATCCCCATGATGCCCCAGGTGCCGACGTCGATGCGCTTCCTCGGCTTGTAGATGTCGATGATCGAGCGTGCGAAATCGAGCGTGTTCGCGCCCTCGTTGACGAACATCGTGTCCGGGCGCTCCTTGATGATGGTTTTGAGCACACCCAGCGCACCGTGATAGTCCATCGGGTTGTTGTTGTTCTTGAGCCGCGGCGCCATCTTCGCCACGTTGTCCTCCACCTTTGCGCGAACCGCGTTCGCCCACGCCGAAGGCTTCGGCCAGTCCTTGCCGATCTTGCCGAGCATCGCTTCGACGACCGACCCGATGTCGCCGACCACGGGCGCTGCGATTTCGACGTTGCTGTCCATTTCGCGCGGCTCGATGTCGACCTGGATGAATTTCTGCGTTCCCGGCGCACCCCACGTCTTGCCCTTGCCGTGGCTCAGCAGCCAGTTGAGCCGCGCGCCGATCAGCATCACGACATCGGCGTCCTTCAGCACCATCGAGCGCGCCGCACCTGCCGACTGCGGATGCGTATCGGGCAACAGACCCTTGGCCATGCTCATCGGCAGATACGGAATGCCGGTGTGCTCGACGAGCGCGCGGATATCCTCGTCCGCCTGCGCATAGGCCGCGCCCTTTCCGAGAATGATCAGCGGCTTTTTCGCGCCCTTGAGCAGCGCGAGCGCACGGTCGATCGCCTCCGGCGCCGGGATCTGCTTCGGCGCGGCATCGATGACTTTCACGAGCGATTTCGCACCTGCGTCCGCATCCATCGCCTGGCCGAAAAGCTTCGCCGGCAGGTCGAGATAGACGCCACCCGGACGTCCCGAGCAGGCGGCGCGGATCGCACGGGCGATGCCGATACCGATGTCCTGCGCATGCAGCACGCGGAACGCCGCCTTGCAGACGGTCTTTGCGACTGCGAGCTGATCCATTTCCTCGTAATCGCCCTGCTGCAGGTCGACGATCTCGCGTTCCGACGAGCCGGAGATGAGGATCATCGGAAAGCAGTTCGTCGTCGCGTGCGCGAGCGCAGTCAGACCGTTCAGGAAGCCTGGCGCCGAAACCGTGAGGCAGACGCCCGGCTTCTTCGTGAGATAGCCCGCGATCGAGGCTGCATAGCCGGCGTGCTGCTCGTGCCGGAACGCGATCACCCGGAAACCTTCGGCCTGTGCCATGCGCCCGAGATCGGTGATCGGGATGCCGGGCACACCGTAGATCGTCGTCAGACCGTTGAGTTTCAGCGCATCGAGCACCAGATGAAAGCCGTCGGTCAGGTTCTGCGACTGCGGTTCGGACGACATCTTTTTCTCTCCCGTATGGCCCCGACGGGGCTTGAAACTTATCTTGCGTCTTTCCGCTGAACAGCGGATCGACGACGCATTCGAATGTCAGGTTTCAGTCGATTTCCACGAACCGCTCGACGTGTTCGCGCAGTTTGAGCGTATGCTCGCGCACCAGCCGCTCCGCGCGCTCCGTATCGCGCGCCTCGAGCGCCGCCACGATTTCCTTGTGATCGACGATCGACCTCTTGGCGCGATCCTGTTCGACGATCGAGCGGTTGCGGATGGCGCGCACGTGAAAGAACAGCTCTTCCGCCATCTTCGAGATCAGCGGGCATCCGCCCATGGCGATGATCGCCTGATGGAAGCGGATGTTGGCGTCGGAATATTCCCCGAGATTGCGCGCCACCGCATCCGACGAGAACTGGTCGACGAGATCATGCAGGCTTGCCAGCTCCTCATCCGTCGCTTCTTTGGTCGCAAGCCGTGCCGCCATGCTCTCGAGTGCGGCCCACACCGTGATCATGTCGAGGATCTCGGATTTGGTCTTGCGCACGATGAAGATGCCGCGCCGCGCCACGATCCTGACGAGCCCCTCGCTCTCGAGCTGTGCCAGCGCTTCCCTGAGCGGCGTCCGCGACACCCCGAACCGTTCGCTGAGATCGCGCTCGTCGAGTTTGAGCTCGGCTCCGGGATCGTAGATGTTGAGGTTCGTGATCGCAGCCTTCAGCGCCTCGTAGGTTCTGGCCTTGAGGCTCAGTCCCTCGGTGATGGGCACGATTTTGAGCTGCAGGTCGGCCATGAATTCAGCGCTTCATCCGAGTTCGGAACCAACGTGGACAGGTGGTGAAAACCAGACCGACAATGACGCGCTGACGGGGGTGAAGATCACTCGCCGACGCCATCGTGGCATCTGGCATACCATAGACCAAGCCTCCAAAACGGAGTCAATAAGCCCGCCGTGCAGTGCGCAAAACCCGAACTCCCGAGACGGAAATTGTGCCCAAAACCGCGATTCTCTGCGCATGTGCAGCAACCGGTGTGCACCGCACGTCACCTCGATTGCACAAATTGTCGCGGTGGTCTTAAGGTATACCAGATAGCAGCATCCGCCTGAATGACACTGTGCATCGAACACGCAAGCCACGCGACGCCGGGGCACATGTTCGGACCAGGTGGCGCCGCGACCGTCTCGGGGGCCGCACGCTGCAATCGAAACCGCCTCGGGGCCTGCGGGAGAGGGGAACGACATGGAAGAGATCACGTCACTCATCGGTGGGTTCGGCGTCGCTCTGTCCTGGTACAATCTTTTCCTCATGCTCATAGGGATCGTGCTCGGCGTCATCATCGGCGTCCTTCCCGGTCTCGGCGGCGCGAACGGCGTCGCGATCCTGCTCCCCCTGACGTTCACGATGCCGCCGACCTCGGCCATCATCATGCTGTCCTGCATCTACTGGGGTGCATTGTTCGGCGGCGCGATCACGTCGATCCTGTTCAACATCCCCGGCGAGCCATGGTCTGTGGCCACCACCTTCGACGGCCATCCTATGGCGCAGCAGGGCCGAGCCGACGAGGCGCTCACCGCCGCCTTCACCTCGAGCTTCGTCGGAGCGCTGTTTTCGGTCATCCTCATCACTTTCCTGGCGCCGTTGGTCGCCAGATTCGCACTCCAGTTCGGTCCAGCCGAGTTTTTCGCTGTCTTCTTCCTGACCTTCGCGAGTTTTGTCGGCATGGGTAAAGGATCGCCGACGAAGGTCGTGGCTGCCATGACGCTCGGCTTTGCCCTGGGCGCCGTCGGCCTCGACAAGGTGACCGGCCAGCTCCGCATGACGTTCGGCTATACCGAGATGTTGAACGGTTTCAACTTTCTCGTCGCCGTCATCGGCCTGTTCGGTATCGGCGAAATCCTGTCGTCGATGGAAAGCGGCCTGAAATTCGGCGGCACCCACGCCAAGATCCGCCTCTCTGCCGTTTTCGAAACCTGGAAGAAGCTGCTCAAACTCTGGGCGACCTACATCCGCTCGTGCGTGATCGGTGCCTGGATGGGCATCACGCCCGGCGGCGCCACGCCCGCATCGTTCATGAGCTACGGCCTCGCCAAGCGCCTGTCTAAGAACGGCGACAACTTCGGCAAGGGCGAGATGGAAGGCGTCGTGGCCCCGGAAACCGCCGCTCACGCTGCCGGCAAGGCTGCACTCCTGCCGATGCTGACACTTGGCATACCAGGATCGCCCACCGCAGCGGTGCTCCTCGGCGGCCTCATGATCTGGGGGCTCCAGCCTGGACCGATGCTCTTCGTCGAGCAGAAGGACTTCGTCTGGGGCCTCATCGCCTCGATGTACCTCGGCAACATCGTCGGCCTCGCGGTGGTCCTCACCTGCGTACCGCTGTTCGCCGCCATCCTCCGCATTCCCTTCTCGATCATCGGCCCCGTCATCCTCGTCATCTGTGCCATCGGCGCCTACACGATCCACAACTCTATGTTCGACGTCTGGCTGATGCTCGGCTTCGGCGTGCTCGGCTACCTCTTCCAGAAACTTGGCTACCCCTTGCCGCCGCTCGTCCTCGCCATCGTGCTCGGCGACAAGGCGGAGGAAGCGTTCCGCCAGGCCATGCTGACAAGCCAGGGCAATCTCCTCGTCTTCTGGTCCAATCCGCTGGTCGGTACGCTCATGACGCTCGGCTGCCTGCTGCTGTTCTGGCCGGTGATTGCCGCCATAAAGGAGAAACTCTCGGGTCCGCGCCGCGCCGCCAGCACCTGAACTCGCCACAGTTGAGGCCGCAGAATGCCATCAGGCGGTCGCGGCCTCGTGAGAAACGACTATCGACACCGCGGCTCCTGTACGATTTGATCGGATAGCCGAGACCCGACAAGGCAGACAACCAAGCAGAAAAAAGGAAGGGAAACGCATGAAAGACGCCTCGAGACGTCCCAAGGAAATGCCCCGCCTGCTGAAAGTTGCCGCAGCCGTGACAGCGCTGCTGGGCACCGCTGCCCCCGCGACCCACGCCGCATGGGAGCCGACCAAGCCCGTTCAGTTCATTATTCCGGCTGGAACAGGCGGCGGTGCCGATCAGATGGCCCGCTTCATCCAGGGTATCGTTACCAAGAACAACCTGATGAAGCAGCCTATGATCGTCGTGAACAAGGCCGGCGGCGCTGGCGCCGAAGGGTTCCTCGAGGTCAAGGGCTCCAAGGACCCGCACACCATCATCATCACGCTGTCGAACCTGTTCACGACACCGTTGGCGACAGGCGTTCCCTTCAACTGGAAGGAAATGACTCCGGTCACGATGCTCGCCCTCGACCAGTTCATCCTGTGGGTCAATGCGGAATCTCCGTACAAGACCGCGGCCGATTTCATCAAGTCGGTCAAGGACAGCGAAGACCGCAAGTACAAGATGGGTGGCACAGGCTCCAAGCAGGAAGACCAGATCATCACCGCTGCGCTCGAGCGCGTCACGGCGCCGAAGAAGATGACCTACGTGCCCTATTCCGGCGGCGGTACGGTTGCGGTCCAGCTCGTCGGCAATCACGTCAACGCGTCGGTCAACAACCCCATCGAGGCTGTTTCGCACTGGAAGGCCGGCAAGCTTCGCCCACTCTGCATCTTCGACTCGAAGCGCTCGATCTACACGGCCAAAGTGACCGCCGATCAGGCCTGGAGTGACATTCCGACCTGCAAGGAAGCGGGCGTCAACGTCGAGTACCAGATGCTGCGCGGCATCTTCATGCCGCCCGGCGCCACGCCGGACCAGGTCGCCTACTACGTCGACCTGATGAAGAAGGTCGCCGCCACCCCGGAATGGAAGAAATTCATGGAAGATGGCGCGTTCAACCAGACCATGATGAGTGGCGACGAGTACAAGAAGTGGGTCGAGGCGGCCGAAAAGACGCACTACGACCTCATGAAGGAAGCTGGCTTCCTCGCCGCCGGCAAGTGAACTCCAATACGCGCCCGGGCTCGTCCCGGGCGCTGTCGCCGCAGGAACGATCGCACTTCAGGAACGCAAGCACATGCACGGCAACGACGACGATACCGAGGATGGCCCATCGCTTGTCTCACGGCGCACGGTCGAGATCGCACTCGCCCTGTTCCTGCTCGCGATCGCATTGATCGCCATCTACGACAGCGTCCGCATCGGTTTCACCTGGCGTGAAGATGGTCCGGCCCCCGGGTTCTTCCCCTTCTGGGTCGGCGTCATGCTGGCTGTTTCCAGCATCATGAGCATGCTCAAGGGCCTGCGACAGGAGTACGGCGCGGAAACCTTCGTGACGAAACCCCAGTTCGGCCGGGTTCTCGCAGTCCTCGTGCCATCGATCGTCTACGTGGCCCTCATCGCGCCACTCGGCATCTATCTGGCATCGGCAATTTTCATCGCCCTCTTCATGATCTTTGTCGGTAAAGAGAACCCGTTGAAGGCTGTCGCCGTCGGCGCTGCGGTGCCGCTGGTTGCCTTCATGCTGTTCGAAAAATGGTTCCTCGTTCCTCTCCCGAAGGGCCCGATCGAAGCCGCCCTGGGCCTCGGCTGACACGCCCCCCAGCAGATACCGGACAAACCTCTTCAGAGAAAAGAAAACAGGCGGCTCGGAGGCCGCCTGTTTTGTTTTGCGTCGCGCGCATGACACCGCGCCTGACCTACAAGGTGCGACGCGGATGCTGCCACCGGCAGCATCACGCAGTCGCCGCGGAAATCACCCCGCCTCTTGCCGGTTCCGCCTGAGGAAGAGCGCCACCCCGACGACGAACGCCGCACCGAGACCGGCCGCGATCTTGGCGAGCACCGGCTTGGCGATGCCCGTAGCCGCCACCACCTGCTCCACATAAGGCGTCATGCCGATATCGACGACGATCAGTTCACCGGCGATCCAGCCGAGCAGGCCGGCACCGATCCACACCAGGAACGGAAAGCGCGTCAGCAGCGCCATCACAAGCTGCGCACCGAAAACGACGAGCGGGATGGAAACCGCCAGACCGATAATGATCAGCGGCCAGTTCCCCTTCGCCGCTGCTGCGATCGCCAACACGTTATCGAGACTCATGACGAGGTCGGCGATGGCGATCGTCTGCACCGCCCCCATGATCGAGGTCGATTCCTTGATGCTGTGCTCGTCACTCTCATCGACAAGCAGTTTTATCGCGATCCAGAACAGCAGGAGACTGCCGACGACCTTGAGCCAGGGCGTTCCCATCAGGGACGACACGCCGATCGTGAACACGACACGCATCAGCACCGCCACCAGTGCACCCAGCATGATGCCCAGCTTGCGCTTCTCCGGCGGCAGCGACCGGCACGCGAGGGCGATGACCACCGCGTTGTCGCCCGCAAGCACGATATCGATGAGAATGATCTGACCGAGTGCCGTCCAGAACTGGGCTGGCGTCAGCCCGCCGAGCCAAGGCGTAATGTCGATTACAAGAAAGTCCATCTCTGGGTATCTCCCCTCCCGTAGTCCCCCGACCCGGCTGTCGGCAGCATTTACGCCACCCCATCCGAACGGGCAACACACACGCGAGCGCCATAGCCCATCCCCATCGGCCACGATGCTCGTTCTAAACCTGAACCGGCTGATGCCGGCACGGCTTGGAATACCATATACCAGCGGCGATGCGATCCGCGACACTCCCAATCCTCGCAACGCTGGCAAGTCGTCTCGCAATACGGAAAGACGATGCATCGCACCATGCATCGGCCGCGACCGCCGCCCGGACCGCGCCATCGACCGGCAAACGACAGACTGTCCGTGAACGCCTCTATTTATCGACAGCGGGTGAAATAGTTGTGCGTTCCTGGGAGGTATCGATTGCACATGCCTCACCGACTCCCGAACCTGAAGATCACCGAATCATTCTGCATGGAACGTCGATGTGACCGGGCAAAAGAAACAATCGAACGCACCGATCAGACCGGATCGAGCTCCCCCAGCATCGAGCAGGCACGACCATGCCCGCGACGGCATCGTCTTCGGATCGATCGCCCTCGCGTCGGTCGCCGCCACGGTCCTCGCACGTGACGGCGCCGGGCTTTCGCTGCTCGAAGCAGCACCTGTCGGTCTGGCCGTAGCCGTTGCACTGACAGCAGGTCATATGCTGTTCCGCCGCGCAGTGGCTGACCCGGTGCGGACAGCGAAGCCAGGCCGCATCCGTCACCCGGCTGATAGCGTCGCCCTCGACGGGCCGCGTCAAAGCCCTGATCTGCCGACCCCTGCGATGCCCGCGCACGATGCCCCGTCCGCCACATCTCCACGCCGCGAGCAACCGGCCCGTCCCGTCGCCTCCGTGCCGCCCGGACCAATGCTCCCTGCCAACGACAAGCAGGCGCACGCCACGGCACTTCCCGACACCGAAACACTCCAGAAGCTGATCGCTGAACTTGCACGGACCGTTCCGGGACCGAAAGCTGCGACGCCTGATCCTGATCGCGTGCGGCCCGACAACGCGACACCCGTCATCCAGCCCGCCCATCAAACCGACATGGAGCGTGCGATCGATGCCGAGGCACAGGCGCTCCGCTCAGTTGCAGCAGCCATGGCGCACGCTGCCCCGGCCACTTCGTCAGTCACCGACATTATCGACACCGCCCTGCGTGACGAACGCATCACCACCTACCTCGAACCGATCCAGGCGCTCGACGCCCGCCGCGCACGCCACTTCGAGGTGTCCATTCGCCTTCGCGCGCCAGATGGCACCGAACTCGCGCACGACGAGGTTGAAATCGCGGCCCAGCGCGCAGGGCTGACACCACGCCTCGATGCGGCCAAACTTCCCCGTGCCGCCCGCATCGCCACCCATCTCGCCGAACGCGGCCGTGGCTATGACATCCTGTCGACCATCGCCGCCCTCTCCATCACCGACCCGTCCTTCCAGGACGTGCTTGCGGAAGTTTTCTACGACCACGACACACCGCACGTCGTACTGAGCTTCACCCAGGACGATGTCCGCGATTTCGCCCCCGTGCATTGGCAGGCGCTGCATGCCATTTCGACCTACGGCGTCCGCTTCGCGATCGAGTCACTGACCGACCTCGATCTCGATTTCGAGGCACTGAAAGCTTGCGGCTTCGATTACGTGAAACTCGATGCCGGCGTCCTGCTCGCCGGCCTTCCGGCCCCCAGCGGCCTCATCCCCACCGATCACATTTGCCGCTATCTCTCGACGCTCGGCTTCTCGATCGTCGTCGCCAAAATTGATGACGAGGAAACGCTCGCCCGCGTCATGGGCTTCGGCGTGCTCATGGGACAGGGTTCGCTCTTCGGCGGCCGCCGCCCTGTGAAGGCCGAGGTTCTGACCACCCGCGAAGCCGCCTGACCGCGCATTCGGGCCTGTGCCCGATTGCAGATCGCCGAACATCTTCACACCGGTCGCGCGCCGCGGCCGCCTCCACGTTGCGTCGTGCGCCGCGCCGCACACGTCAGACCTTGCATCTCCGTGCCCGACCTGTAATTGAACCCGCATGCAAGCGCCACCCGAAATCCCCATCATCCCCTCCGTCGCTCCACTGGCGTCACGTTTCGACGCCTGGATCTGCGACATCTGGGGTGTGCTCCACAATGGCGTCGCCACCTACCCGAAGGCGCTCGATGCGTGCCGCCGCTTCCGCGCTTCGGGCGGCACCGTCATCCTCGTATCCAACGCACCGCGCCCGAACTCCAGCGTGCTGCGCCAGTTCGAAACGCTCGGCATCGCGCCCGACGCCTATGATCTCATTCTCACATCGGGCGACGTCACCCGCGCCATGATCGAGAAAATGCCTGGCACGCCGACACTGCACATCGGTCCCGAACGCGACCTCGCGCTCTTCGATGGGCTCGACCTTCCCCGCGTCACCGACGACGAGGCGACGTTCGTTCTCTGCTCCGGTCTCTACGACGATACGACAGAAACACCGGACCACTACACGGAACACCTGACACGCCTCGTCAAGCGCCGTGTGCCCATGCTCTGCGCCAATCCCGACATCAAGGTCGATCGCGGCGGCACGATCGTCTACTGCGCCGGAGCCATTGCCGCGCGCTACGCCGAACTTGGCGGCCTCGTCACATATGCCGGAAAACCGCACGCGCCCATCTATGACCGCGCATTCGACGAGATCGGGAAAATTCGTGGCACACGCCCTGAAAAGGATCGCGTCCTCGCCATCGGCGACGGAGTGCATACAGATATCGAAGGCGGCGTCGCTTACGGCATCCCGTCGCTCTACGTGCCGAGCGCGATCCATCTCGACAGCCCGCTCGACACGGCAGCCCTCGCACGACTCTTTCCCGAAGCCGCCATGCGCCCGACGTTCGCGTCTCCCGCTCTCGCGTGGTGACCGGCTGTCATCCCGGACGCGGTGCAGCGTGAAGCGGTGCACCGCTGATCCGGGACCTCACGCTACGACGCGGTTGTGTTGCCGAAGTCTCAGCGCGACGGCATGCCGGTCTCCACGAGCCGCACCCAGTACGTCACGCCATGCGGGATCGCCGCATCGTTGAAATCGTAAGCCGGATGATGGCACGCAGCCGTATCACCGTTTCCGATCCAGATCATGTTGCCGGGGCGGCTCTCCAGCATGAACGAGAAATCCTCCCCGCCCATGATCGGCGTTACATTCGGCTCGACCTTGTCCGCGCCCGCGACCTCACGCGCGACTTTTACTGCAAAATCGGTCTCTTTCGGATGGTTGACCGTGACTGGATAATTGCGCTGGTAGTCGACCTTCGCCACCGCGCCATAGGCCGCCGCGATACCTTCGGCCGTCTCCCGAACCCGCTTTTCAAGAAGATCGCGCACCTCCGGCACGAGTGTCCGGACCGTCCCGAGCATCTTCACCGTCTGCGGAATGACGTTGTGCGCGTGTCCGCCATTGAATGCACCAACGGTGACGACACCGCTCTTGAGCGGGTCGAGATTGCGCGCCACGATCGATTGCAGCGCCAGAAGAATATTCGCAGCAACGACGAGCGTATCGACACCCTTGTGCGGCTCCGCCGCATGACTGCCCTTGCCTTCCACTTCGATCGTGAAGAAATCCGCCGCCGCCAGCAGCGCGCCCGGTCGTGTCGCGAAGGTCCCGACCGGCAGGCCCGGCGCATTGTGCATGCCGTACACTTCCTGGATGCCCCAGCGTTCCATCATGCCGTCGTCGACCATCGCCTTACCGCCCGCGCCACCTTCTTCGGCAGGCTGAAAGATGATGATGGCCGTGCCGTCGAAGTTACGCGTTTCCGCGAGGTACTTCGCCGCCCCGAGCAGCATCGCGGTATGTCCGTCGTGACCGCACGCATGCATCTTTCCCGGCACCTTCGACGCGTACGGAACGCCCGTGATTTCCTCGATCGGCAGTGCGTCCATGTCGGCCCTGAGACCGATCACCCGGCCTGATGTGTTCGACTTCCCGCGAATGACCCCGACCACGCCTGTCTTTCCGATTCCCGGTACTACCTCGTCGCAACCGAACGCCTTGAGCTTCTCCGCGACGATGCCCGCCGTCCTGTGCACGTCATAGAGAAGCTCCGGGTTTTCATGCAGATCCCGCCGCCAGGCCGTGACTTCGTCATGGAATTCCGCAATGCGATTGATAACGGGCATGTATTGGGTCCTCGGTTCGATCCGCTACTGCTGCTTATGACATCCATAAACCCCGGACGAGACAATCCCAAAATCCGCGCATCCGGGCTGTCCCGCCGTCCCTGCATATGAAAAATGCCGCCAAAGTGCGCCCGGCCCGGCCGGTTCGCCTTGCACCTGAAAGCCTCCCGGCGTAGGGTCCGGCCGCTTTGCTGCACTGCGGACAGACGGGCGCCCCGCCCGCTCCGAAGCATGCGCGCCGAAGCGGATCGTCGAACCACCAAGAGGCAGGTGTCATGGGCTTTTTTGCCGACAGCTTGAACCGCATCCAACCGTCCGCGACCATCGCGGTCTCTGCGAAGGCGCGCGAGCTGAAAGCCAAGGGACGCGACATCATTTCCCTCTCCGCCGGCGAGCCCGATTTCGACACCCCGCAGAACATCAAGGATGCCGCCAAGCGCGCCATCGACCAGGGCAAGACGAAATACACCGACCCCGACGGCATGCCCGAACTCAAGGCCGCCGTCGCCGCCAAGTTCAAGCGCGAGAACCGCCTCGACTACAAGCCGTCGCAGGTGACCATCGGCACCGGCGGCAAGCAGGTGCTTTACAACGCGCTGATGTGCACGCTGAACCCCGGTGACGAAGTCATCATCCCCGCGCCAGCCTGGGTCTCATACGCCGACATCGTCATGCTCGGCGGCGGCGTGCCGAAGTACGTGACGACGCGCATGGAAGACGGCTATCGCCTGACCGCCGAAGCGCTCGACGCGGCCATCACGCCAAAAACCAAATGGATCATCTTCAACGCGCCGTCGAACCCGACCGGCGCCGCCTATTCCCGCGCGCATCTGAAGGCGCTGACCGACGTCCTGATGCAGCCGAAGAACAAGCACGTCTGGATGCTCTCCGACGACATGTACGAGCACCTGCTCTATGACGGCCACGTCTTCTGCACACCTGCCGAAGTCGAACCCGGCCTCTATGAGCGCACGCTCACCATGAACGGCCTTTCGAAGGCTTACTGCATGACCGGCTGGCGTCTCGGCTACGGCGCCGGCCCCGAGCCGCTCATCAAGGCCATCGCCAAGCTGCAGAGCCAGTCGACGTCCAATCCGTCCTCCATCACCCAGTGGGCGGGCGTCGAAGCGCTCAACGGACCGCAGGACTTCATCCAGGCCAACAACAAGGTCTTCAAGGAGCGCCGCGACCTCGTCGTCTCCATGCTGAACCAGGCCAGCGGCATCAAGTGCCCGACACCGGAGGGCGCGTTCTACGTCTACCCGTCCTGCGCGGGCACCATCGGCAAGACGTCGAAGTCGGGCGTCAAGATCACGAACGACGAAGCCTTCGTCACCGCGCTTCTGGAAGAAGAAGGCGTCGCCGTCGTCCACGGCGCAGCCTTCGCTGGCAGCCCGGCCTTCCGCATCTCGTATGCGACCTCCACCAAGGACCTCGAGGAAGCCTGCACCCGCATCCAGCGCTTCTGCGGCAACCTGAAGTAAGACCTCTCCGCCCTGATACCGAAACCGGCGGTGCAGTCCCTGCGCCGCCGGTTTCGCATCTGCACACGGCGCTCGCTCGCACTCCGCTCCGTCAAAACTTCGGGTCCGGCGTGCGAACGACGCCATCGACATCCGTGTCCTCAACCGACACTCTTGCGCATGCGTCGAGCCAGTCCGACCGACGCGGTCTGCCGGATCCTTGGGGGCGACGCTGCCGACACCATTCGCCAACGCGCGCGAGCTGCTCACCGTCCGGGACTATCGTCGTCTTTGGATCGTCGGCGCCTGCACCGGCTTTGCCCGCTGGCTCGAGTTTCTCGCCCTCTCGATCTTCACATTCCAGTTGACCGGATCGCCCGCCCTCGTCGCCTTCATCGCGATCGTGCGGATGCTGCCCTACGCGCTCCTCGGCTTCGTCGTCGGCGCCGTCGCCGACTTCGTCAACCGCCGTCTTCTCCTGGCCGCTTCCATGGCGCTGGCTCTCGCAGCCTCGGCCGTCATGGTCGCGCTTACTCTCACTGGCGCAGCGACATACGCCGTTGTCGTCGCTGTCTCCGTCGCAGCCGGCCTCTTCTGGACGACCGACATGCCGGTGCGACGTCGCCTCCTTGCCGAAGCCGTGCCTGCCGACCAGCTGCCGTCGGCCGTCGGTCTCGATAACGCCACGAGCCATCTGACGCGTGCACTCGGTCCTCTGGTCGGCGGCCTGATCTATCAGACGATCGGGATCTCCGGCGTCTTCGCGCTGACCGGATTGCTCTATGCGATCAGCATGGCCATATCTCTGCGCCTGACGACACCGCAGACACCGATCGCCCCGCATCAGAAGCCGACACTGCGCACGCTCCTTGTCCCACCCAAGGAACTTCTCCGCAATCGCCGCTTCCGCATCGTTCTCGCCGTCACCGTCGTCTATAATCTCTGGTGCTTTCCCTTCATCTCCATGGTGCCCGTCATCGCGCAGCGTGATTTCCTGCTCTCCCCCGCTGCCGTCGGCGCACTGACCGCCTGCGACGGCATCGGCGGAACCATCGGCGCCCTCGTCTTCGGCGCCCTCGCCACGCGGCGCTCGCTGTTCGCCTATTACTTCTGGGGCACGATGACGGTGCTCCTGACCACGCTCGCACTTTCGTACTTCCTCGTGATCGGCGTCGCCATCCCGATCCTCCTGATCATGGGCCTCGGCGCCGCATTCTTTTCCGCTACCCAGTTCGCCCTCGTCTACAGCATGGCCGACCCGGAACTGCGCAGTCGCGCCGCGGGCTTTCTCTCGATCTTCATCGGCCTGTCGACCGTCGGCCACTACATGACCGGGCTCCTCTTCGACACCTTCACAACCGACGTGGCTGCCAAGATCATCGCCGGTCAGGGCATGGTCGCCATGGCCATCCTCGGCATCCTCTGGCTCCGCACGCCCGACCCGCAAGCGCCGTGAATTTGTCCGGAACCGTCACGCCTGTTAGGTTGGCCACAACATCCAGTCTCTACCAGCCGATAACACGATGTCTCCGGCCGCAAAGTTCCAGATCACCCGCGCCGCGTCCTCCGATGACGTCCGAGCCGTCGCCGACCTGTTCCGCGCCTACGCCGCCTCTCTCTCCGTCGATCTCGCATACCAGGATTTTGAATCCGAACTCGCCGGCCTTCCCGGAAAGTATGCAGCCCCTCACGGCGCGCTCATCCCCGCCCGCGCCTCGGACGGTAAGCCGATCGGCTGCGTCGCCCTCCGCCCGCTCGATGCGCCGGGCCATTGCGAGATGAAGCGCCT
>DAOMWV010000004.1:36238-41372 GCA_035436725.1 Hyphomicrobiaceae bacterium | reverse complement strand
CGGCGGCAGAACTGGTTTTGGTTTCGGCATGCTTGAGACGGTTCGAGGCCATCGGTGCGCTCCGGAAAAGTGTGAGCCCCCATCGAGGTACGAAAACCGGCATGATGGCAACTTTGCTGCGCAGCTGGCAGATCCCGGCGGAACGGCGACAAACCGGTTGGCCGCCGCTCCCCCGATGAGGGCGCTAGATCTTCTGGCCTTGGCGGCAAACTGAAATCGATGCGCGCACCACGCCGTGGCGAAGGGCAGGCAAACCTTAGCGGATCTCTGGCAGCCGTGCCGACTGCGCCTGATAGAGGACGAGAGCCGTGGCGACGGCGAGGTTCAGGCTGTCCAGCCGGCCCGCCATCGGTATGCGGACGAGGGAGCGGCAGGCCCGCGCCGTCTCCTCCGTAAGGCCCGGCCCTTCGCCGCCCATGACGACGAGCGCCGGCGCCCGGTACACATGTCGGCGAAAATCCTCCCGTCCGGCGAGATGCGTGCCGACGGTGTCCCCCGGCCAATCCTTGAGAAGCGCGCGGAACCCGTCATGGTCCATGCGCAGCACCGGAACCGCGAAGATCGAGCCCATGGTCGCGCGCACGCACTCCCGGCTCCATGGGTCACACGTCGTCCCGACCAGTATGATCCCGGAAACGCCGGTCGCATCCGCCGTGCGGATGATCGTGCCGAGATTGCCGGGATCGCGGATCTCCTCGAGCGCGAGCCAGGTTTCGGATTTCTCCGGCCGCTTCGGCGGCTCCGCCCAGCGCTGACAAAAAACACCGAGCAGCGTCTGCGGATTGTCCTTGTGCGAGAGCTTTTCGAGGACCGCCGTTGAAACCGCGAGGATTTCGGTCCCCTTCGCCGCTGCCTTTTTCAGATAGGCGGCGACCGGCGGGGCAACATCGGCCCCGTTGAGCGCGACGATCGTGACAGGCCAAACGCCCTGCTCCGACGCCGTCATCAGGACCGACGCCCCCTCCGCCACGAAAAGCCCCGTCTCCTTGCGCTCCTTGCGCATGTCGAGGGCGCGGATCGCCTTGACGCGCGCATTCGTCAGCGACGTTATGACGAGAGGCTCCGTCACGACGCACTCCACCGCGAATAGAGCGACGTCGGCAGGAGACGGCCCGACCCCTCCTCGGTGATGGCGAGTTCACCGCTGTCGATCGTGCCCGTGCGGCCTGACATGATCTCACGCACGAGCCCGTCGATGGCGAGAGACGAGGCGCGGATCGCGTAGCTCGTCAGAACCAGCGCGCTGTCGGCCGGTGCCAGCAGCTGAGCGCAGTCCCCGATGAGCCCCGGCACGTCATTGAAGAAGTCCCAGACCTCCCCCTCCGGCCCGCGCCCATACTTTGGCGGGTCGACGAGCACGACATGATACGTCCGCCCGCGCCGCACCTCGCGCGCGACGAACTTCTTTGCATCATCGAGGATCCAGCGAATGGGCGCATCAGAGAGCCCGGAGACAGTCTGGTTTTCCCTGGCCCACTGGATTGCCTTCTTTGACGCATCGACGTGCGTGACCTCCGCACCCGCCCGTGCCGCGATGAGCGACGCCGCCCCCGTGTAGGCGAAGAGATTGAGCACGCGTGGTCGCTCGCCGCGCACCGCCGCGAGCCGGTCGAGCATCCACTGCCAATGCGGCACCTGCTCCGGAAAAAGGCCGAGATGCCGGAAACTCATCAACCGGCACAGCACCGTCACACCCATGATTTCCACAGGCCATGTCTTGGGCAACGGCTTGGTCCAGCGCCAACGGCCACCATCGCCATCCTCGTCGCTTTCACTCTTGAACGACGCATCGGCCCTAAGCCAGGCGGCTGCATCACGGCGAGGCCGCCAGAGGGCCTGTGGCTCGGGTCTGTCGAACACGAACGATCCGTAGCGTTCGAGCTTGCGTCCATTGCCGCTGTCGAGAAGCGCATAGCCCGCCTCCGGCGCCATCGCCAGGAGCGACAAGGTACGTCTGGCGCGATCGGGGGGCGGAGCTGACATGCATCACGTGCGGTCGGGAAACGGGGTCGCCGTCGTTCTACAGGGGTTCGCGGGGGGACGCAAAACCGTTTGCCACAGGGGAACTAAGGCATTGATCCGCCGCATGGCGGTCCGGCGCACGTGTCTTAACCTTCTCCACGGACAACAGGAACGGAGGAATCCATGGCGAACATGTTCCGGACACTCGTGGCAGCTATCGCGTTGGGAACCGCGGCGACGGGCACCGGCAGTCCGGCTCTGGCTGACGCCGTCCTGGACTGCGCCCGCGGCCGCGACGCGGCAGCACGCCTCAAGGCATGCGGCGAGGTCATCAAGGGATCGCAGTTCGCCACGGAACAGAAGGCGTCCGCCTACCGTACGCGCGGCTTGCAGCGGAGCAACGCCGGTGCCCTCGATCAGGCGATTGCCGATTTTTCGGAAGCCATCAAGCTGGAACCCGCGAATGCGTCCGGCTACGCCGGCCGCGCCCAGGCGCGGTTGACTGCCGGCGATCTCACAGGCGCCATCGCCGATTACGATGCAGCCCTGAAAATCGCGCCGCAGACTGCAACGAGCGCACAGTACCTCAACGGCCGCGGCCACGCCCATCTCGTCAACGGCAAGACCGAGCTTGCCCTGGCCGACTTCAACGAGGCCGTGCGTCTCAATCCGAAATCGGTGACTGCCCTCAACAATCGCGCCCTCGCCCATCGCAAGAAGGGCGACCTCGCCCTCGCCGTCGCCGACTACACCGCGGCGATCGCAATCAACCCGATCTATGCCCTCGCCTACAACAACCGCGGCTATGTACTCGAACAGATGGGCCGGAAGTCGGAGGCGGCGGACGATTACCGCAAGGCACTCCTCATCGACCGGTCGCTCGTCGGCGCATCGGAAGGGTTGGGGCGGCTCAAGGCCATGGGCGGTCTGGCACAGGAGAGCCGCAAGCTGGTGACCGAAGGCAAGGCGCTCGTCGAGGAGCATTGCGCCCGCTGTCACGCCGTCGGCAAGACCGGGTTCAGCCCGAAGATCGGCGCGCCCGAATTCCGCGCCATCGCTCGCCGTCACCCGATCCAGGCATTGCGCGAACCACTCGCGCGCGGAATAGCCGCTCCGCATGACGAAATGCCGAAATTCACGCTCGGCGACACCGACATCGACCGCATCGTCGCCTACATCAACAGCCTCTGACTGCGATCGCAATCGAAGGAGACCCCCGTGCGCTCTTGGACCTTCTGCCTCGTGATTGCGGCGGCAACGGCTGCTGCGGCCACCACCGCATCCGCCCAGTCGCGCGGCGACGTGAAAAAAGGCCTCGCCTACGCCGAAAAAGTCTGCGCGGAATGCCACGCCGTCCGCGCCGGCGAGACCAACTCGCCCAAGGCGGACGCGACACCATTCGATACCGCGATGCGCGTCCCCGGCATGACGCCGCTTGCCCTCAACGTGTTCTTCCAGTCGCCGCATCCGACCATGCCGAACCTGATCGTCACGGGCCAGAATCGCGACAATCTCATCGCCTACATGTTGTCGCTCAAGGGAGCGACATACTGATCCTCGTGTCGGTCAGGCAAAACGGAGAACCGGCACGGCCAGTGCCGCGATGACGATCGCCGCAATTCGGAGCGGCGTGATCGGCTCCTTGAGCCACAGCACCGCGATCAGGATCGCGAACAACGCGCTGGTGTCCCGTAGCGCCGCCCCGGACGCGACCTTTGCGTTGGCCCACACCCAGAGGATCAGCAGATAAGAGATCATCGCCAGAGTGGCGGCGGGGATCACGCGCGCTGCCTGCCGTCGTACGGCTCCGAACGGATCGCTCAGCGCCTTCTGCCACCAGAGCATGGCGACCGCATTGGTGATCGCCGACGTGCATCCATAGGCCAGCGCATCACCGGACCGCCGCACCCCCTGCGCCTCGCACATCACCGCCATCGCCGTGCACGCACCCGAGAGCGCGATCCACCCGATGGCCTGCGGCGGCAGCGCCCCGACACCACGATTGGCCACCGCCAGCAGCATGAGCGCGGTCGAGATCATGGCCACACCGACGATGCCGTACACCGTCAGCGTCTCGCCTGTGAGAATGGTCGCAAGCGGAACGACGCACATCACCGACAGCGCCCGCACCAGCGGATAGACCATCCCGAAACCCGCGAGCGCATACGCCCTGAGCAGCCCCGTGATCGACACGATGTTGATGGCGGTCGCTGCCCCGATCCATGCCCACGATGGCAACGCCGGCAGCCCCGTCCACACGAGCACTGGCAGGCCGAGAAGCGCGCTCGCCACCATCTGACCCGTCATTGCGGTTCGCGGGTCCGGGCTCGACTTGATCGCGGCATTCCAGGTGGCGTGCAGCGCTGCACTCGTCAGGGCCGCGACGACGAACCAGATTTCCATGTGAGCTTATCGCCTGCCGGAGTGTCTTGGTTGCCGGGCATCTCGCCCATCGCGGTTCTCAGAGTTGCCCGCCGTCGCCCCAGCGGTCGAGCAATGCGCGATACGCTGGATCGTCATAGCGCGTGAGCAGGAAGGCCGGCGCATACGGTGGAAGCTCCTTGCCGAGAACATGCCGCGCCAGCAGATCCCCGCCCGCAGGCGACGCCATGATCCCGAAGCCCGAATAGGCACCGGACACGTACACGCCCTCGATTTCCGTGGGTCCGATCAGCGGCCGGTTCTCCCTGGTCTTCACATAATACCCGCCGTCGACATACGGCCTGACGCCCTTGTCGACATAGGTCTGGAACCCTGGAACCATCGTTACCAGCCCGCGCAATGTGATCTCGGCATAGTGCTCGTGCTCGGGAAGTGGAAACACGATATCGGCCGCCTCGTTCTCGTAGTTGAAGAGCGCGAGAAAGGTTCCGCCCTCCCCGCGCCCGTCTGGTCGCCCGTGCGCACCCCACGGGAATCGCTCCGTGAGCCAGCGCGTCGCCGCCTCTGCCGCGAGTGTCTCCCGCTCGTCCGCGCTCCAGGGGAGGTGCTGTTCGTCGAGCCAGATCAGCATCGGCGCCGATCGCGGCACGACGCCAGACGTATCCGCAAAACTGATCTTGAGATGCCGTTCGGCGAAGATCGGCAGCGACACACCGACCCGATCGGCGAGCGCCGTCATCCCTGGCCCGGCCGCAAGCACGAGGTCGGATGCCGGCAGCGTCTCACGCCC
>DAOMWV010000004.1:0-36228 GCA_035436725.1 Hyphomicrobiaceae bacterium | reverse complement strand
GTTTCGATCACCACGGAGGCGACACGCCCGCCCTCCCGCACGACATCGGCAACGCGTCCTCTGACGAGTTTGACGCCCGCCGCCCGCGCCCCTTCCAGCATTGTCATGCCGAGTTGCTGCGCGCTGAGCCAGCCCGCCCGCCGCGCATGCGCGACGAGGCATGTTCCGGGCGCGAGATACGGGAAATGCCGCGCGATCGTCGCCCGATCGGTGATGATATCGGCGCCGTCGAGCGGAGCGTCGAAGGTCGCGTCCGGCTCTGGATCGTACGTGGTCAACGCCCCGTCGTGGACCCTGACCGGCCCGCCGCCGTGCTTTTCGGCCGTCCGCGCCATCTCGATCAGCCAATCCGTCTTCTTCGCGTCAGCGGACGCGAACAGATAGCCACGGCGGTTCATGTTGATACGGTTGCCGCCGGCACGCGCGATCCCTTCCATGAGATCGATGCTGCGGTTCATGAACGCCGTCATCGCCGCGTCCGGCCCCGGCCACCAGTTCCGATAGGCTTCCGTCGACTTGTCCGACGTCATCGACAGCGGATTGTCCGCTTCGATGATCGTCACGTCGTCGGCGCCATGCACGACCGCGAGGTGATAGGCGGCGGAAATGCCCGCGATACCTGCTCCGCAGACGATGATCCGGCGCTTGCTCGTCATGGGCGACGTCCACTCGCTTTGATGGCCGACAGCACGCGCTCCGGCGTCATCGGCATATGCGTGAGCCGAACCCCGACGGCACGCCGGACAGCGTTCGCGATCGCGGCCGCCACCGGCACGATCGGCATCTCCGCGACACCGCGCACGCCGTAAGGCACGCCGGGCACCGGTGTTTCGAGGAGCACGACGTCGATCTTCGGCAGATCCAGCGCCGTCGGCATCCGATAGTCGAGCAGGCTGGCATTCCGGAGCCGCCCGTCGGGACCATAATCGAAACCCTCCGTCAGCGCCCATCCCGCGCCCTGCGCGATGCTGCCCTGGATCTGGCCTTCGACCGCCGGCGGATTGAGCGCGCGCCCGACGTCCTGAAACGCGGTGTACCTGAGGATCGTCACCTGCCCGGTCTCCGGGTCCACCTCGACATCAGTAACATGCCCCCCGATCTCGACCCCGAGCGGCAGCTTCGTCGAGACGCCGCGACCGATGATCGCCCCTTCGGTAAGTGTCGCCCGCATGAGGTCACCGATCGTGATCGCCCCGCCCTTGCTGCTCGAAAACACGCCAGCCTGATACGAGACCTCATCGACTGCGCACTGCAGCTTCTCCGCAGCGCGCTTCCTGAGCTGTCCGAGTGCATCCCGGCAGGCCTCCGACACCGCTGCCGCCATCGTGCGGCCGACGCGGCTGCCGGCGGAAACATCGGTGTACCCGACAGATTTGGAGTCGCCCGACTGCACCAGCACGTCGTCGATCGAGAGTCCAAATTCCTCCGCCGCAACTTGCGCCATCGCCGTCCGCGTACCCGTCAGATCGACCGCACCGATCGTCACCATCGGTCGCCCGTCACCCGCGATCGTCAGATGCGCCGCCGACGTCATCGACGTGCCGCGCCAATACCCGAGCGCGACCCCGCGCCCGCGCGGCAGACGCCCCGGTGCGATCGGGTCGGTCCAGCTCGAATGCGCTGCCATCCGGTCCATGAGTTCGGGGAACGGGATCGACGGGAACGGCGTCCCGATCGGCATCGTACTTCCGGTTCGTGCCGAATTTCTCCGTCGGAACTCGATCGGATCGAGTCCGAGCTGCAATGACAGGTCGTCGATCGCCTGCTCCATCGCGAACGCCGCCTGGATGCCACCCGGCCCGCGATAGGCTTCGGTCCTCGGCTTGTTCGTCACGACGTCGATGCCTTCGAGCCTCAGGTTCTGGCATTGGTAAGGCGCAGCCGACGCCTGCATCATCAGCGTCGTCGGCGTACCCGGCAATCCGCCGCTGTCGAGCACGTAGCGCCCTTCGATCGCAAGCAGCTTGCCATCTTTGTCAGCGGCGACATCCACGCGAACATCCGCCGCCGCCGCAGGCCCCGAACCGCCAGCCAGCACTTCCTCACGCGACGTGACGATCTTCACCGGCCGCCCCGTGATCTGCGCGAGCCGCGCCGCGATCGGCTCGACGTGCACCGTGATCTTGCCGCCGAATGCGCCACCGACTTCGAGCGGCACGACGCGGATCTTCGATTGTGGCAGGCCGAGCAGCACCGCCGTCTGCAACTCCGTCGGAAACACGCCCTGCGTCGATGCCCAGATCGTTACCCCACCATTGCCGTCGGTTTCCGCCACACATGCGTGCGGCTCGAGATAACCCTGGTGTCCGGTATCGACGGTGACGGCCACGCTGGCGCTTGCAGCCGCCGATGCGAACCCGGCTTCCGTATTGCCCCGCGCGATTACCGTGCGCCCGCACGCATTCGGCGGCGGCGGCGCATCCGCGTCGAAGCCTTTGGGCTTCACCTCCGGAACGAGCAGAGCCGCGCCGGCCGCCGTCGCTGTGGCGATGTCCGTCACAACAGGCAGATCCTCGTAGTCGACCGCGATCAGGTCGAGAGCCTCGCGCGCCACATAGGCGTCCACCGCCGCCACGGCCGCGACGGGATGCCCGAACCACAGCACCCTGTCCCGCGCGATCGTCGTGACCGCCGAGATCCATGCGTCCGCACCCGTCTCGCCGAAGGGATAGATGGTGCCTGGCGCGACTGCCGGAAAATCGGCTGCCGTGATGACCGCCAGCACTCCTTTCAGTGCGCGTGCCCGGCTCGTGTCGATGCTGACGATGCGCGCATGCGCGTGCGTGCTGCGCTTGATCGCCCCGGCCACCATGCCGGGTCGCACAAGATCGGCTGGATAGAGCGCGCGCCCCGTGACCCGCTCCCCCGCATCGACGCGCGCGAGCCGCTGCCCGACCACGGCCATCCCCGCTCCGCGCCCGTTCGTATCCCGCGTCCCTGTCATCGCCGTTCTCCCGCCGATGCCTTTGCGGCCTCGGCAATGGCGGCGACGATCTTGTCATACCCCGTGCACCGGCAGAGATTGCCTGCGATCGCATGGCGGATGTCGTGCTCGTTAGGATCGGGATTGCGCTCCATGAGAGCCACGGCCGACAGCACGATACCCGGCGTGCAGAACCCGCACTGCGAACCGCCATGCCGAACGAGCGCCGCCTGGACCGGATGCAGTGTGTTGCCATCTGCGATGCCCTCGATCGTCGTGATCCGGGCACCATCCGCCTCCGCCGCGAACATCAGGCACGCGCACACCGGCTCACCGTTCACCAGCACCGTACACGTCCCGCAATTGCCGTTGCTGCACCCCTCCTTCGTCCCGGTGAGCCCGAGCCGGTCCCGCAGCATGGCGAGCAGGGTATCGCGCGTGTCCACGAGGGCTTCGCGACGTTCGCCATTGATTTCGGCAGTGACGATCGTCTTCATGACAGGAACACTCCGAGACGCCCGGCGCAATCGGCGAGCGCGCGCCGCGTCAGCACGGCGACAAGATCCCGGCGGTAAGCAGCAGTTCCGCGCGTATCGCTGATCGGCGTGCACTCCTGTGCTGCGGAAGCCCCGGCATATTCCAGAAGCCGCGCCGTCGGAAGCTGCCCGACGAGCAGCGCTTCTGCGCTCTTGGCTCGCACTGGAACCGGACCGACCGACGCGAGCACGACCCGCGCAACCGAAATCGCACCACGGTCGTCGAGATCTATACGCACGCCAGCCCCGGCGACGGCGATGTCCATCTCGCGACGCGGTGTGAACCGCAAATAGCGATCGGCCGATCGCTTTACCCGCGGCGGCAGATGTAGTGCGACGAGCAGCTCGCCAGGGCTGAGTGACGTGCGCCCCGGCCCCGTCGGCACGGCTTCGGCCGGCGCCCTGCGAATACCGCCTGGTCCATGGATTTCCGCCTCCGCACCGAGCGCGATCAGCAATGGCACACCGTCCGCCGATGGCGCGGCATTGCAGAGATTTCCCCCGAGGCTGGCCCGCGCCTGCACCTGCAGGCTTCCAATAAGGCAGGCGGAGTCGACCAGCGCGCGATGGGCGCTGAAAAATGCCTCGTGACGGCGCATCTTGGTGACGCTCGCCGCCGCTCCGATGCGCCACCCGCCGTCCGGCGTAGAAGCGATTTCTACAAGTGCTGGAACATGCTTCAGGTCGACCACGACACCGGCCACACGCCGCCCTTCCCGCAATTGCGGAATGAGATCGCTCCCCCCCGCCAGCGCCCGCGCTCCGGCCATCCCCATGCACGCGATGGCGTCGTCGACCGATGTGGGCCGCTCGTATTTGAGTTCGTTCAAGATCGACTGACCTCCGCATCCCGTCGCTCGCGTCCTCAGACGACCGGGATACGAGCGAACGGAAATCACCGTATGCGACAGCCGGCGGCTGCGGCAAGCGCACCGTGACCGCAAGGCTGGGCTGCGCTGGAAGGACGCGCGCCACCCCCCTCGCCCCCTTGTCCAAACGGGACGAAAACGCAGCCCTTTTTGGCCTCAGCCGCGTTCGATACGGCAATGGTAGCAGTTGTTCGTCGCGCTCCGCACATGGACATACGCGACGTCAGGCCGCTCGAGGAGCTTCGACGCGACCTCCGGGATTGCACCCGTGCGCACCACTTCACCGGTTCCGTAGACGATGCGATCGGCTTTCCCATAGCCGCGCACGATGTAATGTGGGCTCGCGAGAAACTCGGGAATTTCGCCACCACCGCCTCGCTCGCAATCATCGGCATGGAGGAAGATCGGTCCGACTTCCGCGTAGGGTTGCGGCGACGGAAACGGACGATGCCCGACAACAAGGAAAGGTTCCCCCTTGTTGATGAGCCCGAGGCAGTGCCGACACGGCAGGCCATCCTGCGGCGCGATGTACCGTTCAGGTGTTTGCCCGTTGGCGTCCGGACCACCCGCGCGGTATCCAGCCACGACAGTGCTATCGAGGGCCACGAAACGAATGCTCATCCGGCTGCTCCCATGATGGCTGACAGTTTCGGTTGGATGACATAGGCTTTGAGCCGCTGCGACCCGTTTCTGGTTGGCTCTTCAGTTGCCTGCCGACGATCGGCCGCGCCTATGAAAAGTCAGCCTGTAGCCACGTGCTTCGAGCCAGACAGTTCCGGCCGCGCAATTCGGGCCACGCTATTCGGGGATGTCGTGCCATGAAACTCTTCGACGGTATCAACGTGCTGGCGCTGCCACTCGCAGCGATCGCGAGCTTCGTTTTCGGCGGCATCTGGTACGGGCTTCTTTCAAAACGGTGGATGGAAGCTGCCAATCTTGACCCTGCCCGCCTGAAGCCGGGTGGCGGCACCAACCCCACCCCGTTCATCGTGACCTTCTTCGCAGAACTGGTGATGGCTTGGGTGCTCGCGGGCATCCTGCTGCACCTGCGTAAATCCGGCGCACCAGCCACCGCCTACACCGGCATGCTGTCCGCGGCGATGATCTGGGCTGGTTTCGTCGTGACGACATTGGCGGTGAACCACCAGTATCAGATGCAACGCGCTTCGTTGACCATCATCGACGGCGGCCACTGGCTCGGGGTTCTTCTGCTCCAGGGCGCAATTCTGGGTTACATGGGGCTGGTCTGACTATCGGGGGCGCCGCGCCATGCCCATCCTGTCTTCGGATCACCGGATAGGTAAACTGTGATTGCATTCCGATATGCGTGAAATTACGGAATTTGATACATTTCAGAGATATATTTTTTCCTGAACGCTTGATCTGCGACCTCCAGATGTGCTTTCATAGTGTCACGGCGATGCCCCCTATCCCTCATCCCCCCTGAGTGGCATCGCGTGATCACCCGCAACTCTCCCCCCAGAGTTGCGGGTTTTTTTTTCGCCCGAACCTGAACATTTGCCCTTCGAAAAACGATCGCTCACGCTCCATGATGGACGGCGTGAGCGATCGCCGGGTCGATTGCCGCTCCGGCTTCAGCTCGGCGCCGCTGTCTTCATGACGAACGGATTGCCGGTATTGCGGCCGAGGTTGATCCACACCGCCTTGGTCTGCAGGTATTCGTCGATCGCGCTCGCTCCGTTTTCACGGCCGAGGCCCGAGGCCTTGTACCCGCCGAACGGCATCAGCGGGGACACTGCACGATACGTATTGACCCACACCGTACCCGCCCTGATGCGGCCGGCACACTTGAGCGCACGCGACACGTTCTGTGTCCAGACCCCCGATCCGAGACCGTAGATCACGTCGTTGGCGATCTCGATGGCATGCTCTTCGTCCTTGAACGGGATCACCGACAGCACCGGCCCGAACACTTCTTCCTGAGCGATACGCATCTTGTTGTTCACGCCCGTGAAGATCGTCGGCTTGACGAAATATTTGCCGCCGCCTTCCGCAGCTGAAGCCGGTCCGCCACCGAGAACGCACTTCGCGCCCTCGCCCTTGGCGATGTCGATGTAGGACAGGATCTTGGCGTGTTGCGGCGGTGTCGTGACCGGCCCGACCTGTGTCTCGAACTTCGAGGGATCGCCGAGCTTCGCGGTGCTCGCGAGCGCGAGCAGCTTCTCGACGAATTCGTCGTGAATGCTTTCCTGCAGCAGAAGCCGCGACCCTGCGATACAGGTCTGCCCCGTCGCCGCGAAGATACCCGACACCGCGCCGTTCACTGCGTCGTCGATGATTGCATCGTCGAACACGATGTTCGGCGACTTGCCGCCGAGTTCCAGCGAAACCTTCTTGAACGTCCGCGCCGCCATTTCGTTGACCCGCGCGCCTGTCGCCGATCCGCCGGTGAACGCAACCTTCGCGACTTTCGGATGCGTACAGAGCGGCTCGCCGACAACAGCGCCGGTCCCCGTGATGACATTCACGACACCCGGAGGCACACCGGCCGGCTCGAGGACGAGGCGGCAGAACTCCAGCGTCGACGCCGACGTGAATTCGCTCGGCTTCACCACCACCGTATTGCCGGTCGCAAGCGCCGCCGCCAGCTTGTAGGCGAGCAGCAGCAACGGCGAGTTCCACGGCAGGATGAAGGCACACACCCCGAGCGGCTCGCGCAGCGTGTATGTAAAGTGATCCGGCTTGTCGATCGGCACGATCGAGCCCGTGATCTTGTCGGCCAGTCCGCCGAAGAAATGATACCACTCGACGAGATACTTGGTCTGCACACTCATCTCGGAGATCAGCTTGCCGTTGTCGCGCACTTCGACCTGCGCGAGATACTCCGCGTGCTGCGAAGCGAGATCGGCGATCTTGCGCAGCAGCTTCCCACGCTCCGTCTGCGTCATCTTCGGCCACGGCCCCGAGATGAACGCCCGGTGTGCCGCCTCGACCGCCCGCTCGACGTCGACCGCGTTGCAGTCAGGAATTTCGGCCCACGGCTCGGCCGTATACGGGTTGTAGCTCGGGAACGTCTTGCCGGTCCCCGCGTCGACCCACTTGCCGTCGATGTACGTCTGGAATTTCTTGAGCTTCTGTGCGGTCTCTTGCATGGGGCGGCCTCCTGAACGAATTCGGCAATGTATACGCCGGAACAGCGCGCGCCTGCTATCAAATCACGGCCGATCTGCAATGCAGCCGGACCGTCCGGCATATCGGCCCGGCCTCACCACAGCACGGGCTTTGCGATCATCAGCCAGAAGATCGCGAGCACGGCCGCGAACGCCGGCCAGCCGAGGACGAACCAGATGCGGAACAGCCTGAAGTAGTCCGGCGGCAAAGCTTGCCGCCCCCTTGCCGACGCCTCCGCGATCCCCCGCATCCGCGCCTGTATCCACACCACCGGCAGCCAGCAGAGCCCGGTGAAGACGTAAAGCCCGACCGACATCACGATCCAGCTCTCCGTGAGCCGCCAGCCCGCGGCGTAGGCGAGCGCGACTCCCGTCACCGGCTGCGCGATCACCGCCGTTGCCGTGAAGACCATATCAGCGATCACGACGCTCCGCGCCACGTGCGCGATGAGGTGCGGGTCCCGCGTCCTGTGCGCGACCAGCATGAAGAACGCGATCCCCGCCCCGGTCCCGAACAGAACGGCGGCACCGAGCACGTGCAGCCACTTGAGGAACTCCACCCACATCATCGCTCGTCCACCAGTGCCGCCGCCACGCACGCGAGCAACAGCGCGGGAAAGATCTTCAGCATCGGCCCCAGCGGATCGAGCCACAGATGCGGCGCGAACATCAGACTGGCCACGAGATATGCGACCGACATCGCAACCATGCCCGCCGCCGCACGCCGCACCCATTTCCGGAACAGGATGCCAAGCCCGAGCGCCACGTCAGCGAACGCGCCGCCGTAGACGAGCACCCCCTGCGTGAACCCGGACAGCCCGCTGTCACCGAGCAGCACGAACGCGCGCGGCGGATTCGAGAGCGCCACCAGCCCGGTCACGATCCAGAACATCGACAGCACGCCGATGACGGCAGGAATGGCGAAGTAGGCGCGCGCAAAAAGCCGGTCCTGCGTCGTCGACGGTCGTCGCGCCAGGATGTCGTCGAGCGACCGGAACCCGCGCCCCGTCGCCTCCCGCCATGCCGCCGGATCACCCGCGACACCCGCCTCGATCTCGATCTGTGCCGTCGTCCGGAACGGTGAACGCCAACCGAACCACGCGAGGCCGTCCGCAATCCGCCCGGCCAGAGTAACTGACCACCTGGGCACGCTGAGGCTGCGCCGTGGCGTCGAGCCGTGCCAGGCGCGGAACTTGCCGACCACCTCCGAAAGCGCATGCGACAAGTCCTCGACGAGATCGTAGACACGCCGGCTCTCGACACGCCCTGCGAGCACGTCACAAATCGCGTCCGCAACCTCGTCCACGTCCACGCACTGCAGGCGCGCGTCCGCGAACGCCAGCGGCTCCACGAACGGAAACACCGACAGCGCCCGCACAAGAGCCGTCCCGCCATAAGCTTCCGGCGCGATGACGAGACCGGGCCGGAGTATCGTCCAGTCGAGGCCGCTCCCGATCAACGCCTGATCGGCCCGCCCCTTGGTATCCATGAAGGTCGTCGATGCACCCGACCGCGCCCGCGTCGCCGAAATCTGGACGAAGCGCGTCACCCCCGCTGTTCTGGCCGCCGCATAGAGCGCCACCATCGCTCCGTACTGCGTCGCCGACACGTCGTCCTGCCCGCCATCCTGCAGCACCCCTGCCGCATTGACGATCGCTTCCGGTCGGCATTCTCCGAGCACTCCGGCCCACGCCTCCGCATCCTGAAGCAGTCGGAGATCGACGCCGATCCATCGCGCCCGCGACATGCGCCGCGCCGCACGACGCACACTCCGGCCAAGCCCTGTTACCTCGTGCCCGTCGGCGAGCAGACGCGCCACAACCCGGGTCCCGATCGCGCCATAGCCACCGAGTACGAGAATTCTCATGCTGTGATTGTCCGCATGTTTCCGACCAGCTGCCGCGTCATAGCGAAAAACAACAGACGAAACCATGACCTCGAAGCGAAACCCGCTGGCGCCGGACACCGCACGGGGGCTTCAGGCGACGGCCAGGAGACATCCCCAAGACCCGCCGTCGGTCTTTCATCCGACCCTGAGCATCGCGCCGTCGACGGGGATCGCAGCTCCGTTGATGTAACGGGCGAGCGGCGAGGCGAGAAACACGGCCAGGACGGCAAGATCTTCCGGCTCGCCGAAATAGCCGGCGGGAATGAAGCGGTCGATGTACGCCTGCCGGCTTTCGGCCGTCGGATGCAGCTTGTTGTTGATCTGATCTGTCGAGATGCGTCCCGGTGCGATCGAGTTGACCGTGATGCCGAAGGGCGCGAGCTGTATGGCGAGACTGCGCGACCACGACTGCAGTGCCGCCTTCGCAGGCGTCGCGGCATTGGGGATCTGCGCAACCATGGCACCGGTCACGTTGATAATCCGACCCCAGCGCCTGGCTTTCATGTCCTCGACGACCCCGGACGTGATCTGGCGCGCCGCAGCAAAATTCAGCTGATGCGCCCGCTCCCATTGCGCCTCGTCCCACGCGTCCTTGAGTGGCCACGAGGCCCCGGCATTGTTGAACAGGACCTCGATCGACCCTCCGAGTTCGCGCGCCGCATCCGCGGCGAGTTGGCGGCAGGCTGCGGGATCGTCGTGATCCCGGACGAGGATATGCGGCCGCGACTGCCCGGACGCGACGATGGCATCCGCCACCTCGGCGAGCGCGTCGGCGCGCCGCCCGCAGATGACAATGTGCGCACCCTCCCTGGCGAACAGCGGTGCCGCAGCACGCCCGATTCCCGCACTGGCACCGGTGATGAGTACGCGCTTTCCGGAAAGTTGAAGATCCACGTCGTTTCCTTTGCGACAGAACGAGACCACGATAATTTTTCGTTGCGAGATGTGCTGGGTCTTCTCCGCCCGCGGCGAACCGGCCCGCCTCAGGCCCCCACCAGCAGGTGACCGCCGTCGACGGTAATGACCGACCCGGTCATGAATGCGCCCGCATCCGACGCGAGCAGCAGCAAAGGCCCTTCGAGATCCTTGTACGCACCGAGCCTCTGGAAAGGAATCTTCGCGATCAGACGCTTGCCCGCCTCCGTCTGCCAGTGCGCTTCGTTGATTTCGGTCGGGAAATAGCCCGGCGCCAGCGCGTTGACCCGGATGCGATCGCGTGCAAGCTCCAGCGCCATCGACTTGGTGAGCGAGACCACCGCGGCTTTCGACGCACCATACGGCGCGAGCGTCTTCATCGTCGTATACGCGATGATCGACGCAATGTTGATGATCGATCCGCCTTGCTGCCGCGCCACCATTCGCCGTGCCGCTTCCTGCCCGACGCGAAACACTCCGTCGAGATTGACCTCCATCTGCTCGCGCCACTGATCCTCGGTCGTTCTGAGGAACGTGTTTGGCGCCGAGATACCGGCATTGTTGACGAGGATGTCGATTGGTCCCGCCAGTTTCTCGGCCTGTTCGAAGGCCTGATAGACGGCCGCGGATTCGGTCACGTCGAGCGGCACGCTGTCGGCGAACCCTCCCTTCGCCCTGATGTCCGCCTCCACCGTCGCGAGCCGGTCTGCGCGCCGCGCCGCCAGGACGACTTTCGCACCCGCTCCCGCGAGCGTGTAGGCGAAATGCCGCCCGAGGCCCGACGACGCTCCCGTCACGAACGCCGTTTTGCCCTGAAGCGAAAAGCGCGGATCGGTGGCCATTGAAACATGCTCCTGAGTTGTGTCAGGCGCACGAAACCGCCTCGACGGGCCCTGCGCAACCTCCAAAATTGCAGACGTCGCCCTGCGTCGTCCGTTCGCCGGCCGGAAACCCTACGAAAAAAGGGACGCCGGATGCGGCGTCCCTTCGATTTTCCGGAAATAGAGCACGCCCTGTGCTCACTTCTTGGCGGGCGCGTCCTTCTTGCCCTCGGCGGCGGCCTTCTGTGCTTCCTGGGCGGCCTTGGCCTTCGCCTCGTCCTCGGCCATTGCCTTCTTCAGGTCTTCCGCCACGTATTCGATCTTCGCCTTGTTGCGAAGCTCGGTGCCGATTGACTGCGCCTTCTGCTGGAGCAGCGAACCGAGGATGCGGTCCTTGACGCTGTCGAACGACGGCGGCTCCTTGGTACGCTTGTCCTCGACCTTGACGATGTGCCAGCCGAAGGCGCTTTTCACCGGCGCACTGACCTTGCCCTTCTCCGTCTCGAAGGCAGCCTTCTCGAACTCCGGCACCATCTGTCCACGCCCGAAGAAGCCGAGGTCACCACCCTGGTCCTTGGAACCGGGATCCTTGGAATGCTCCTTGGCGAGCGCCGCGAAATCGCCGCCCTTCGCGATCTTCTCGGCGAGTTCCTTTGCTTTCGCCTCGTCCTCGACGAGGATGTGCGCCGCCTTCACCTCTTCCTGAGGCTTCATGGCCTTGACCTGCTCGTCGTAGAACGCTTTCGCATCCGACTCCTTGACCGCCTCGCGCACGCTCGTCTCGAAGTAGAGATCACGCAGTGCGCGCCGCTTCCAGTACGCCATGCGCTGTTCGAACACCGGACCGCTGGCGAGCTTCGCATCGGCCGCCGCTGACGCGAAAACCTCGTTCTCGATGAGATATTCGACCAGCACGCGCCGCTTGGTCGCCTCGGGAAGCTGCGCAAGTTCCGGCCCGATTTCCTGATCGGCAAGCTTCACGTCCGCCTCGGTCAGGACCTTGCCGTTGATGGTGGCGACAGGCTTGGCGTCCTGTGCGAGCGCCGGCGCCATCATCAGTGCAAACACACCGGCCAGGACGCCGACGCGCCCGAATGGCGTGCGGCAGAATGAAGCGTATGTCACGGAAGATATCCTCTCGATTGCCGGAACGACCGGCGCGGAAATGTCAACGTTTCCACCCCCGCGAAGGGACGGCTGAACGAGCGCTGCACCCATACTGTCGCCCGTCTCTCCTGCCAAGTTAACTTTCCGAGAACGGCCCTAATATGGCTGCGCACTCAGCGGCCCGTCGCCTTCCGCTTCCCCGGCGGCGCGATCGGCATCCCCGGACGGCTGAAGACCGCGTCGTCGGGCAGGGACGTCCGCGCGCCGGGCATCGGGCTCACGACCCACCGTCCTTCGACCCGGCGAACCGCCAGGGCGTGAACGAGGCCGTGCGGCAACTTGGGCGACCAGGCGCCATCCCCTTCCTTGAAGGTCAGGCCTTCGCCCCGGTAAAGCACGACGAAGGCGCGCGGCGGGCCGGCCTCGTAGACGCTGCAGACCAGCCGATCCACGACGAGGACGCCCTCGATTCCCTCGGCTTCAGGCAGGGGCTTCGGAACGAACAGCGGCGCGGGCCGACCCCCGCCATCCGGAGATGGCTTCGTTGGCATCAGCGGCGCCGCGGCAGGCTCGGGCTTCAGGCGATACGCCACGGCCAGGTGTCCAACCAATTGAACCCAAAGGGGTTTGATGCGCTCATCCGCCACCCGGGCGGCCTCGGCGCGCTCGCTGTTCCCTGCGTCGTCACACGCAACCGGTCGCGCCTGCGCCTCGCATGTCGCAAGAACAAAAACAAAACAGACAGCGGCTGCGCAACGTGCCACGCCACTGGCGAAGTCGCGCACGCACCGGCCCATCGAACTTAACATCGTCATGGTATGTACCCCATGTGCGCAACGCAGCAAATTTGGCCGCCCGCGTCTCGCTGTCGACGCCATATGGGTTAACGCCGTTTACGGGTCTCGTCGGACTGCACTGTTGCAGTCGCGAGAAAACTGTTAAACGGACCTCGGTCTTTTTGGGTCGGCGCCTCATGCGGCACCGCCCCTCTCCGTCTGTCTGGCGGAGCTGCCGGCGAGCGCGCGTGACGACGTTCGGCCGGTCAATCACAGTCCATTGAGTCCCCGGGGCAGTTACTGGAACGACGACGAATGCCGAAAGAAGCACGCGATCAGAAAGACAAGAGTTCACCCGAAGGTACGATGATCCGGGAACTCGCCGAACTGCTCAACGAAACCGGATTGAGTGAGATCGAACTGGAAAAGCAGGGCCTTCGTGTTCGCGTCGCGCGCCAGCTGACGGTTGCCGCAAGTGTTGCCGCAGCACCGGTCGCCGCTGCATCGCCTGCCCCGGCCGCGACGGCCGCGGCTCCGCCGACACCCACCACGACCGATCCCACAAAGCACCCAGGTGCCGTGAAGTCGCCGATGGTTGGCACCGCCTACCGCTCGCCCGAACCCGGCGCCGCCTCCTTCATCGACATCGGCAGCCGGGTCACGCAAGGCCAGACCCTGCTCATCATCGAAGCCATGAAGACGATGAACCATATTCCGTCCCCCAGGGCCGGTACGGTGGTGCAAATCCTCGTCGACAACGGCCAGCCGGTCGAATTCGGCGAACCCCTGGTCATCATCGAGTGAAAGGGTGAGCGGCGAACACGGGTTCCGGGTGGCAGCTTCCCCACTCCAGAGCCCGCCCCCCGCTCACGATCCCCATGTTCGACAAAGTCCTGATCGCAAATCGTGGTGAGATCGCGCTCCGCGTGCTCCGCGCCTGCAAGGAACTCGGAATAGCGACAGTCGCTGTCCACTCGACCGCCGACGCCGACGCGATGCACGTCCGCCTCGCCGACGAGAGCGTCTGCATCGGCCCGCCGCCAGCCGCCGAGAGCTACCTGAACATCCCGCGCCTGCTCGCCGCCTGTGAGATCACCGGCGCCGACGCCATCCATCCCGGCTACGGCTTCCTCTCCGAGAACGCCCGCTTCGCCGAAATTCTCGAAGAACACGACATCACGTTCATCGGCCCGACGTCCGAACACATCCGCACGATGGGCGACAAGATCGAGGCGAAAGAAACCGCCAAACGCCTCGGCATTCCCGTCGTGCCCGGCTCCGACGGAGCCGTCACCAACGAAGCGCAGGCGCAGAAGATCGCCAAGTCCATGGGCTTCCCTGTCCTCGTCAAGGCTGCCGCCGGTGGCGGTGGGCGCGGCATGAAGGTCGCGCGTTCCGCAGACGAACTCGACGTCGCTCTGAAGACGGCGCGCGCCGAAGCCAAGGCGGCCTTCGGTGACGACAGCGTCTATCTCGAGAAGTATCTCACCAAGCCGCGCCACATCGAGATCCAGGTCTTCGGTGACGGCAAGGGCGACGCCGTCCATCTCGGCGAACGTGACTGCTCGCTTCAGCGCCGCCATCAGAAGGTCTGGGAAGAAGCGATGAGCCCTGCGCTCAACTCCGCCCAGCGCGACAAAATCGGCAAGACGGTCGCCACCGCGATGCAGAAGCTAAAGTATCGCGGCGCCGGCACGATCGAGTTCCTCTACGAGGACGGCGAGTTCTACTTCATCGAAATGAACACGCGCCTGCAGGTCGAACATCCCGTCACGGAAGCCATCACCGGCCTCGATCTCGTCCTGGAACAGATCCGCGTCGCCTCTGGCTCGGGTCTCAGCGTCAAGCAGGAAGACGTCACGTTCTCCGGCCACGCCATCGAATGCCGCATCAACGCCGAGAACGCGCGCACCTTCCGCCCCTCGCCCGGCAAGATCACCTACTGGCATCCGCCCGGCGGCCTCGGCGTGCGCGTCGATAGTGGCGTCTATCAGGGCTATACGATCCCGCCCTTCTACGACAGCCTCATCGGCAAGCTCATCGTGTCGGGCAAGACGCGCACCGAATGCCTGATGCGACTGCGTCGGGCGCTCTCGGAGTTCGTCATCGACGGCATCGAAACGACGATCCCGCTGTTCATGGACCTGGTCAACGAACCCGACATCCAGAACGGCATGTACGATATCCACTGGCTCGAAAAGTATCTCGCCGCAAAGGCCTGAGTTTCTGCACGAAGCCATGCCGAACCGCCGGAGCGCGCCGATGCGTCCGAGACGTATCGAACAGCGCGCGTAAGAGTAAACCTGCGCCACCGCGCACGTAGCCGAAGGCGTCGGCGCAAGCGCCGCCCGCCGGAGCGCGCCGATGCGTCCGAGGCGCATCGAACAGCGCGCGTGAGGCCAAAAGAGCCAACAGTTGCATCCGCTCTCATCACCCGCTTGCGTCGGGCGTCTCTGCTCAATATGGTCCGTCACCGGCCACTGGCCGAGTTCCGTATCGAGTTCGTTCGAGCGTCATGACAGAGCAGCAGAAGCAGTTCCCGGAGTTCTACGTCACGGCGCCGCAGCCCTGCCCGTATCTGCCCGAGCGGCAGGAGCGGAAGGTCTTCACGCATCTGACTCACGAGAAGCCGACTGCTGTCGTCGACAATCTCCTGAAGGGTGGCTTCCGCCGCTCACAGAACATCGCCTACATGCCGTACTGCGACGGCTGCCAGGCCTGCGTCTCGACACGCGTGCTGGCCGGCGAATTCGACTTCACCCGCGACCGCCGCCGTGTACTCGCGAAAAACGACGACCTGATCGCGCGTCGTCGTCCGCCCATCGCCACATCGGAGCAGTACGATCTGTTTCGGCGCTACATCGACCACCGTCACGGTGACGGAGGCATGGCCGATATGACTGTGATGGATTATGCGATGATGGTTGAAGACAGCATCGTCGATACGTTCATTACCGAATACCGTCTGAAGACCGACACCGACGCCCGCCCGGGCCGCAATGATCAGGGTGCGCTCATCGGCCTCTCGCTCTGTGACCGCCTCTCCGACGGCATCTCGATGGTCTATAGCTTCTACGATCCGTTGCTGACGTCGCGCAGCCTCGGAACGTACATGATCCTCGACCACATCGAGTACGCGCGCGCCCAGAAGCTCGACTACGTCTACCTGGGCTACTGGATCCGCGGCTCCCGCAAGATGAGCTACAAGACCCGCTTCATGCCACAGGAGCACCTGTCGTCGGACGGCTGGCAACCAGCACCGAAATCCGACGATTGAGCGCTTAGCGGAAAACCGTATGCGGCCCGAACGTCGGCTCGCGCGGCTCCTGAGAGCGTGGCCGCGGCGTCACACGCGCCCCACCGGCCTCCACTTCATCGAACGCCTGCAGGAATTCGATCGAGCCGGGCTTTTTCAGTCCCGCCTCCATCCGTTCTTCGATCGCTTGCAGCAACTGCGCACCGTTCTTTTCCCGAACGATCGTATTCCTGTAGTAGCCCTGCTGGCTGAAGAAGTTCGCCGTCGGCATCGTCCGTCCGATCGGTTGCATCATCTCGAGACCCGTCCTCGGCCCCGCAAGATTCATCAGCTCGAGTTCCGCTCCCGTCAGCGTGGTCCGTCCCGCCTCACGGCGCGCCGTATCGAGCAGACCGCGCAGCTTCAGAACCTGCAGCCAGGGACCGATATCCGCATCGAGATTGAGCGCATGGATACCGAGTCCCACTGACGTCTTCGCCAGCGCCTGATGCGCGCTCCACTCGTTCGGAACCTTGCGTGCCTGGGTCAGCATCTTCCTCAGAACATTTGCCTTGCCGAGCAGCGCGATCCTCTGTGCGCCTGGAACGTCGGCCCGCTGTGCCATCGCATGCAGCCGCTGGATGAAAGAGTCACCGTGCTTGACGAGTTCGCTGATGGAGTTGGCATGCAAAAGCTGCGCGTAGCCGAGCGCCGATGAGATTGGACGCCCCTTTTTGGTGTCCGGATCGATACCCGCCTGCATGTCGAACGTGCCACGTCCGCCCGTTTCGAGCGCATAGACACGCACGACCTGGTCACGCGTGAGGCCTGCTGCCAGCGCCTCGATCGCATAACTCCTCTTGAACTGCTTCTCGGTCGTCCGCGTCGGCTGGAATCCGTAGACGGTGCGGGCGCTTTCGAGAAAATCCGCGACCGACGGCAACTCCGTCGGCGGCTGTCTCGGCCGCACACGATCGATGATGGCCTGCACGTCCGCCGGCATGGGCGGCCCCGTATACTTCGGCGGTTGTTCGGTGACGTAGTCGGACACATCGAACGCCAGCCGCATCTGATATTTCTTGCGCCTGTTCCCGCGCCGCTCCTCGACCAGCGCCCAGTACATCTCGAGCTGGCGATCGAACGCGCCTCGTACCCTGAGATAATTCTGATAGGCGGTGAGTTGCTGTGGCGTGAGCGCCGCGACAATTTCGGGCGGAATACCGCTGGCCCTTCCCGGTGATGCGCTCACGAGCCCGCCGAAGGACACGATAGCCATCGCCATCACGAGTGCGACATAGCGCCCCGGCCCGCCGCGCGAGCGCGAAGGAGCTGTGACGGTCGATCCTCGTTCCAGGTCGCACACCACCTCGGTCTACCTCTCCACCGGTCCGAATCGATGCTGCCCACCTATTGCGGCAGCAACGAGGTCGCCCCCGGTAAACCAAGGCACTCATAGCGTAAATGAAGTCTTAACGCCTCCCGTACCGGCCCACGAAACGACCTCTGCAGGTCAATTCAGCGCCAGAATCCGTGCGGCAGCATCACCCTGTCCGTGCAGGTGGGCCCGCTTGTAGAGTACCTTCGCGCGATCCGGATCCGCATTCACCTGAGACAGGTTCCACGCCGAAAGAATGTTCGGGTCGTACGTTTCCGCCATAGCGAAAAGGGCATCCGGATCGTCACGGCTTACCAGGTCGTCGAGCATCGCCCGCGCTGCCAGAATATCGCCCTCACTCACGAAACGTTCCGCGACGGCGAGTATCCTTCCGACTGGGACAGCCGGATCGTGCGTCACGCGCTCCGCCCCGTCGCCTTTGTCGGAAGCCTGAACGGTCGCAATCTGCCCCGCACCCGTCGCATCGGCGAGCCGCGTCGGCACGACCTCGACCACGACACGCGGTCGGGCAGCTATCTGCCCCTGCGCAGCCACAGCCGGTTCCGACCGCCGGTCCCGCTCCCGCATCGTCTGCGCATGCACGAACAGCCCCGCGCCCGACAAGACAAGCACGAGCGCAAGTAGTTGCTTCCAGATCGGCGGTATCGACCGCTGAGCTTCAGCCTGCCCCTCGCGCCGCTTGAGTACGATCGGGAGCGACGGCGGCATTTCCATGGTCGCTTGACTAGCGCCAGCTCCGACGACGACGTTGGGCAACCGTTCCTGCGGGAACAATCGGTCGGCCAGGATCGCAGCCTCGATTTCGGACCGCTCCATCTCCCCCGGATCGCGATCGGCCTCCGTCCCCCCGACCGTATCGAGACACTGCAGAAAGAACGCGAGATCGTCGTGACTGCCCGTGGAGCGGCCCGAACCGGCCGCACCTTCCCCGTCGTCATCGGCCGCCATGAAATCGAGAAGTGTCAATCCGTTCGGTATCGCCGATACCGGACGCGCATCGATAGGGTAAACCATACGAGTTCCCTGAGGCTAGCGCACACCGCCACCCGTCACCGCGAGCCCTGCCCGCGTCCCTCGTCATCCCCGACGCCATAGCTACCGGAAAAAATGCACAAAATATGGCGTTTCCCTTGGAGACCGGTACAGCGCCATGTAACATTCGGCATCCGGTGAATGCCACACGTCAACCCTGACACGGGAATGCACCCGCTTTGGCCACGCCTCCACCCCCAGTCGCCCTGTCCGACCGCGAGACGATGATTTGCCGCGACTTTGGTGCGCCCTACGCCTTGACCCTGCCCGTCTCGGGCCACCTGCCGCTGATCGTCAATTCCCCCCATTCCGGCCGCATCTATCCGCCAGCATTCCGTGAAGCATCCCGCCTCGACGCGCTGACGCTACGGCGTTCGGAAGATGCCTTCGTCGACGACTTGTTCGCGGCTGCCCCCCAGATGGGCGCTCCAATGCTCGCCGCGCGCTTTCCCCGCGCCTGGGTCGACGTCAACCGCGAGCGGGGCGAACTCGATCCCAGTCTTTTCGACGGCCCCTTGCCACGTGGCGCCAACAGCGCCTCCGCACGCGTACTCGCCGGTCTCGGCGTCATCCCGCGCGTCGTATCTGATGGCGAAAGCATCTATGCGCGCCGGCTCCCGCTCCGCGAGGTGGAATTCCGCCTCGAAAACTTCTACGACCCGTTTCACACCGCCTTGGCCGCGCTTATCGACGATACACGGCTGACGTTCGGTTCTGTTCTCGTCCTCGATTGCCACTCCATGCCGTCACACCCGGGAAATCTTTCCGGAGCGCGACGCCCGGACATCATCGTCGGCAACAGGTTCGGCTCGTCAGCACGCCAGGAGATTTCGGCCACGGTCGGACAATTGCTCGGCGACCTCGGATTCGTCGTCCACTTCAATCGGCCCTATGCAGGCGGCTACATCACAGAACATTACGGGGCACCATCTGCAGGCGTGAACGTGCTACAGCTTGAGATCAATCGCGCCCTTTATCTGAACGAGCGCTCGATCGAGCTCCGGTCGGACTTCGCTGCCGTCCGCACCCGTTTTGAGACGTTCCTGTCGCGCTTGTGCGCGGCGCTTCCGGCGCTCCTGCCCGCGGCCGATTCGCGGCCTGGCCTCGCCGCCGAATAGCGGCCCTGCCGCTCCCGCTGCCCGCTGCACCCTCCCGGCATAAAAAAAAGGCCGTTCTCTACGAACGGCCCAAGTCTAGGGAGGAAACGCCCAAGGAGGGCTAGGTGAAGGTGACGAGGTCACCAGCACCATGACCCCAATCTATGATGCGACGCACAAAACTTCAAGGCTCAAAACGCATCCCGGACACACATTCCAGTGATGCCGAAACGCACAGTCTTGCTGTGGCAACGGCGCACAACTCCAGTGGCTCAACTATTTCTATTTTATTTTCAACGAAGTAATGAATGTTTCTCAGGTGGATTGCGGTTCGTTTTGGACACAGGCCCGCCCGACCCTGAGCAGAACGTATGCAACATTTGCAATGTTGCGTCGCAAGAAGTGATCGGCTTGGGTCGGAAATGGAGCATGAAAAAAGCCGCCCGAACGAACCTTGGGGCGGCTTGAGGTCTAGGGAAGACACGTCGCGATGGGAGTGATTCGTCAGTCAAACCAAAACCCATCACGAAAAGTAGATAATCCTGTTCGCCGTCCGATACAATCTCGAATTGTCGCACCCCGGCCATGCACTGGCGGCTGGAGAACCCGAGACCGGGACCCTGCCTGACCTGTCCCGCCCGTCGGCCTCGTCGCTTCATTCCTGCGCTCGAACCGGCTAGGTGAAGACAACAGTCGCCACGGTGCACAGATCCGCTCCGAAACGCCAGGTAACCCAGATGGCACCACGCGCCACCCGCTCCACGACCACGTCCCTCCGGGCCGTCGAAACCGCCCACGCCCTCGCCGATGCCTCCGGCGCCGCCATCCGCCCATACTTCCGCAAGCGCTACGCCATCGACAACAAACACGGAGACGGCGGCTTCGATCCCGTCACCGACGCCGACCGCAAGGCCGAGCGCGTCATGCGCCGCCTCATCGCGGAGCGCCATCCCGATCACGGCATCGTCGGCGAGGAATACGCCGAAACGCCAGCATCAAGCGCCTTCCGCTGGGTCCTCGACCCCATCGACGGCACCCGCGCCTTCATGTCCGGCTTCCCGCTCTGGGGTACGCTCATCGGCCTCCTCGACGGCGACATCCCCATGATCGGCATGATGGATCAACCCGTCATCGGCGAGCGCTACTGGTCCGACGGAAAAAAGTCGTTCATGCGCACCGCTGACGGAAAACCACGCGCTTTGAAAGCGCGCCCCACCACGAAGCTTGACGAAGCCATCCTCGTCACTACGAGCCCGGATCTGTTCTCGGCTCCCGCCGACCGCGCCGCATTCGAACGCGTGAAAGCCTCGGTCCGCATGACCCGTTTCGGCGGCGACTGCTACGGATATGCGATGGTCGCCGCCGGACAGATCGATTGCGTCGTCGAAGCCGGTCTCAAGGCCGTCGACATCGGCGCGCTGATCCCGATTATCGAGAACGCTGGCGGCGTCGTCACGACATGGGACGGCTCGACCGCCATTCACGGCGGCAACATCGCAGCCTCCGCCAACCCCACCCTCCACACCAAACTCCTCAAACGCCTGCGCGGCTGATCAATTTGTCCGCCTTCTTCCTCGAGGGAGAAGGTGCCCAGCGCGGCTGCTGTGTCGGCACCCGAAGCGCGAACGCAAACGCGCCGGATGAGGGGACTGCGTCGCCGCCCAGCTCCGGAATCGACACAGCAGCACATGCCGACATCGCCGATACGCGGATAAGCGTTAGTTGTCCAAATTAGAGGAGCGTAGAAAATCACCGATCACGATGTTTCGAGTAATGTAGTTCAACCGCGACGATCAGCGGAAGACCAATGAGCATGCTTAATCCCAGGGTGGTGAGGCCGCTAAACCCAAAAAAGGACATTGCCATAGGCAAAAATCCCGCCCCTACCATCAAGTAGTGTCGATGCTTAGGGTAGCGGCGCTTCATTGAGCGATTGCCTCAGAAAAAAATTATAAAAACAACGTGGACCACGCTCACCCCTACCCCACCACCCGCTCCGCTCCCGCGTCCCCTGCACTCGCCGCGAACGCGTCGAACGCGGCCCAGAATCGGCTCCGGATATCGTCGTTCTCCTGCAATATCTCGTGCCGCGATCGCCCGATCAGTACGTGCGAGCCGAGCTTCAGGCGCGGCGCATAATCCTCGATCGCCCGGCTCGACACGATGCGGTCGTCCCCCGCGACCAGCATCAGCACCGGGAGCCGGATACGCGCGGCGTACTCGCTCGTCTCGATCAGCGCCGACGACCGGAAAGACGCCGCCAGCCATTGCAGCGTCGGCGGCCCGAGTTCGAGCTCCGGCGCCACCGCGAGCACCGCACGCGACCGCTCGTACCGCTCCCGGCTCGACGTCAGCACGTTCCCTTCGAACGGCCAGACCACGCCCGCCTTTTTGCTCTGCCCCGGCGGCCAGAACGAACCAAACCCGAGAACCGTCGACACTTCCGAAAATGCACGCACGATCCCTCGCGGCTGGCCGAGCTGCTCGTCGGCGATGCGGATCATCGGCGCGGTCACGACGAGGCGCTGGAACGGACACTGCGCCACCGTCGCAAACCGCAAAAGGATGTGCCCCCCGAGCGAGTGACCGAGCGCCAGATACGGCGGCGGCAGATGCGGAATGACGATCTCGCGCAGGAAAAAACCGAGGTCGCTGTCGTAGTCGCGGAAATGCCGCACATGCCCCTTGAGGGGATTGCGCGTGAGCCGCTGCGACCCGCCCTGCCCGCGCCAGTCGAGGATCGCGACCGCGAAGCCGCGCCGCCTGAGATCTGCGACCGTCTCGAAATACTTCTCGATGAACTCGCTACGGCCGGGGCAGATCACCACCGTCCCCCGGCACTCCGCCGTCGACTGATACCAGCGCGCGAAGCGGATCAGCACGCCGTCGTGCCCGGGCATCATCCCCGCGACCGCGCCACTCGGCACCGGATTTCTGGCGATCGAAACAAGTGACATCTGGGCGCTGGCAGCTCCGGTCCTGATCCCTCACCTGCCCGATCGCGGGCGCGATTCGGAACGAAGCCGAAGCATACACCGAAACGGCGCGCGCCAGACATCGCCGATTCGCTCATGAAGAAAGGGGATCGGTTCGATCCCCTTTCATGATGACAGGCCATCACGCTCACCAGCGTGGCCGATACCGGTCCTCGTAGGAACCAAACCGACGCGGCTCCAGCGGTCGCGCCTCGAGAATGTGCCCGTCGCAACGATCGAGCATCAGCTCGAAGAGCCGCCCGCTCGGCCGCCGCGCCCGCACCAGCGCCGCGCCGTCGTCGAGCACTTTCGGAGCGTGGAAATCGTGCCAGCCGCCGCGCTCGAGACGATCGCGGATGACATGCTTGCTCGGGCAGCCCGACGGCCGCGCGTCCGGGTCACGGTACGGTGCACGCGAATACTTGCGATAGTCGTCGCGATAGACGGGCTCACGCGGAATGGGCGCCGGCCGACCGTACCGATCCTCGTACCGGTCGATGTAGGGCGGCGGTGGCGGATCATCCTTGTAGGTGTAGGTCCGCGGCGGAGCCTGATCCCGCCCATAGATGTCGGCATACCTCGGATCGTCGTACGCCGATCCGTACCGATCGCCCCCATACGGCAGATCGGCAGCAGCGAGCGGCTCGGCGAGCACTCCCGCTGCCATGAGAAGTCCGGCAAGCCCTGCAAGGCCTAACCCGGTCGAACGTCGAGACATGTTGAACTCCCAGAGAACCGCAAATCGACAACCGCGAAACCGTCGCGGGCCCCTCCCGGACACGCTGGGGCAGGATGCGGGCCGCAAAATGAATGCGCCATGAAAAGTTGCAGCCGCAGCCCGTTCGCGCCGAAGAAACCCTTGTTCTTTCAAACGCGTGTTCGCCGGGCAACGGTGGTGGCTCGGACCCCTCTTGAACCCGACGGGGACGATCCTAGATAACGTCTACGCACGCCGCTTCAGGGTGCGTCAGTCAGGTCCGGCCCTCGGGCGGACCACATACCGTGTCGCTTCCAAAGGAGGACATCCATGCGTCCGTTTGATTTTGCACCGCTTTACCGTTCGACAGTCGGCTTCGACCGCCTCGTGCAGATGCTCGACAGCATCTCGGGCCCCGACAGCGCCGACACCTACCCGCCCTACAACATCGAGCGTCTCGCCGAGAACGAGTACCGCATCACCATGGCGGTCGCCGGCTTCACGCAGGACGAGATCAAGATCGAAGTGAAGGAACAGACCCTCAACGTCGCGGGCTCCAAGGCCGCCGACGACAAGGAGCGGCACTTCCTGCATCGCGGCATCGCGACCCGCGCCTTCGAGCGCCGGTTCCAGCTTGCCGACCACGTCGAAGTGAAAGGCGCCGACCTCAAGGACGGCCTGCTCCACGTCGACCTCGTCCGCAACGTACCGGAGCGTCTGAAGCCGCGCACCATCGCGATCGGCTCTGGCGCCCCGAAGCAGATCGAAGCCTCGGTCTGACGCCGCTGTCATCCCGTGCGCACTGCGAAACCTGTTTCGCAGTGCAGACACGGGACCTCACACCGCACGAAAACTCAAGCCGGGCCGGTCAAACCGACCCGGCTGTTGGCGTCGAAAAACCGCCGACATGAGTGACCATCCCCTTTCTTCCTTCTCCCCGTGGGGAGAAGGTGCCCAGCGCGGGTGCTGTGTCGGCACCCGAAGCGCAACGGGAATGGGCGGATGAGGGGGTCTTAGCCGCCCCTTGACGCCTGCCTCCCATTCCCCGATGTGTAACCCGTCAGCCGGCCGGACGGCCGCTGCGGTCGCGTCTGGTGCAAACCTCGCGCGAACCGTGGAGGAAAGTCCGGGCTCCTTGGACGAACGGTGGCGGCTAACGGCCGCCGGGGGCGACCCCAGGGACAGTGCAACAGAAAGCAAACCGCCACGGCTTCGGCCGGGGTAAGGGTGAAAGGGTGGGGTAAGAGCCCACCGCGGTCCTGGTGACAGGGCTGGCATGGCAAACCTCACCGGGAGCAAGACCAAATAGGGGTGGTACCGCGCGCGGGAAACCGCAGCACGAGGTCAGTCCTGACCCCCACCCGGGTTGGTTGCTCGAGGTGCGATGCAAATCGCATCCCAGACGAATGGCCGTCGCGGAGAGAAATCTCCAGACAAAACCCGGCTTACAGGCCGGCTGACAAAATTTCCCGAAAGGCCGAGCGCACTTCGCCCTCCAATACGTCCGTTGTGGGCCAAAAGCGGACATCGTGTTCGGATCAGCCTTCATGCTTAGCTTACCTAGCAGCTACGGACTGTTCCACGAACACGCGCAACACCTCCTGGTCGACCTCGCTAAGCCGCTTGATGCAGAGGCAGGACTTTCCCGTATCATGCTTGCCGAAACTGGCCAGCAATGGTTTGTTGCTTCTGATGCCCGCCACGATGGAGAGCACAAGGGCTGACTTTCGCGGCGATCACCAGACGACTGGGCTGCCGTCCGCCGGCTGTTCTTGTGGCGATCATGATAGCGTCCGAAGCCGATGATCTATGGGTACCACATCACCAGCTTCTCGCTGATCGTGTCCCGCATCATGTCGATTTGCAGCAGGGTATTGGCGTGCTTACCGGCAGCGGGTACGCTGTCGAGGAACGCTTCGACGCTGACGACGGTCGGCCTAGTCTTGTTGTCGGCCATGTCCCCTCGCAACCGACCCACATGGCGTCGCCGTCCAAGACCACGTAACCGGCATGTTACGCGAGGATGAATTCGTCGAACGTCAGGGTATGGAAGCCCTTCAACTCGATCTGGAACTCGGGCGCACTATTGCCGATGCCCGACGTGTTGCCCTCGATGATTGTCACGTCGTCGGACGTAGTCGCTGTTCCCTGACCGAGGAAGTAATACCGTAGCTGCTGCTGGGCACTGAATGCTGTAGCGTTGCCGCCGGCATCCGGCCCGAACAGTGTCGTGAAGGACTGCATGCCGAGCGTGAGACTGCTGCCTGTCGCCGCATCGATCGCGGAGAGGTCGATGAAATCCGCCGTCACATCGAAGTCCGTGATCACGTCGCGGGTCGCATTGAGACCGGCATTCGACGCACTGGCAAATACGAACGTATCCGAACCCACCCCGCCTGTCATCGTGTCCTTGTTGGCGCCACCATCGAGCGTGTCGTCACCTGCGTCTCCGAAGAGACTGTCGTTGCCGACGCCTCCGAACAGCTGATCGTTATTGGTGCCGCCATAGAGCTTGTCTGCGCCGGCCTCACCGCGCAGCACGTCGTTGCCCTGCATACCGTAGAGGAAGTTGGCCGAGCCATTGCCGGTGATATCGTCGTTGCCCGTGCCGGCGATTATGCCCTCGATCGCGATGTAAGTGTCGCCCGCCGCAGCGCCGGTATTGGTCGCAGGAGCAATGAGCGAGATGACGAGATCGCCGTACGCGGCATCGTTGTAGCGGGCGTAGTCTGTGCCCGCTCCGCCGTCGTGCGTATCGGCGCCTAAGCCACCGTACAGCATGTCACTGCCGTTGCCGCCAAACATCTGGTCGTCGCCATTGGCGCCCCGCAGGTGGTTCGCGCCGCCATCACCGAAAAGCTGGTCGGCGTGCCCACTGCCAAGAAGGTTCTCTATACCGACCAGGCTGTCACCGGCTGCATCACCACCGATGCCGAGGACACCCGTGACGAGACTGACCGTCACGCCCGTGGTGGACGCGGTGTAGGCGGCCCAGTCGGCTGTGCCCGCGCCGCCATCCAACATGTCGGCGCCCGTGCCGCCCTCGAGCGTGTCGTTTCCGGATTGGCCAAAAAGATGATCGTCTCCCGCGTCGCCGAACAAGACATCGCCCGCATCGGGAAACGGAAACAAATTCCACATGCCATTCGGGTCGAAGTCGCCCCAGATCGTGTCGTTATTGGCGCCGCCATGCAGCGTGTCTTCGCCGCCGAGACCTTCGATCCGGTCGGCACCCGCCAGTCCCCACACTTCGTTTTCGACAGCGCTTGCAGTGATATAGTTGTCGCCGCTGCCGCCGATAACGTTCTCGATGCTGGTGAAGAACATCAGTCCGATACTGTTAGCGCCGAAGAAAATTTCAGAATCGATCAGACTCATGTGCGAGCCATTGGCCTCGATCGCATCGGTGCCGTCACCGCCGTCGAGATAACGGATGGTCCAGGCAACATTCGGCGAGACCACGAACCGGAACGTGTCGTTGCCGTTCTCTCCGTAGTAAAACCCTTCCCAAAGCTGTGTCAGACTGTAGCCTTCAAGTCCGTAGGTCATGATGGTGTCGTTGCCGTCACCACCGTAGGCGATCTGAGCTCTCTGGATGCTGTCGTCGCCGCCGAGCCCGTGGATTTCGGAGAATGTCGTCGGTAAGCCACCACCGCCGCCGGTCTGGTGTCCGAGCAAGATATCATTACCGTGGCTGCCGCGGATGTGATCAATCCCTGTGAGATCATCCAGTTCGCTGCCAAAAATTCCAGGGAATCCGGGCACGAGATCGCGCCCCTCGCCGGGATCGGCGAAAATTGCACCGGACGAATTGTTGATATCGAGATCGACGCGATATCCGATCGTGTTCAGTGTTCCATCGGGTCTGAACTCGTAGGAAATCCAGTCGTTCTGCGATCCAGCGGCTGTCAGCGCGCTCGCGTACGTTATCGTGTCGTTGCCACCTGCCGCATGGATGACGTTGTTCAGATAATAGTAGATCGTATTGGTGCCGCCGTAACCGTTGAGTGCCACGTTTGCGACGTGGGCAGTTATCGTGTCGTCGCCCTCGAAAAGCCGGTGGCCCAGATTTCCGATATTCTGCGCAAAGGTGGCCCCCGAAAAACTCAATCCAGTGAGTTCGGCGTGGAGTATGCCCGCCGCCTGGTTGTTGTAGTGCCGTATCGCCGTGATCGTGCCAGAGCTGAGCTGGCCGGTCGTGTTGAAGCCGGACCCGCTGACGTAAAGAACTGAGCCGTCCGAGTTTTCGAGAATGATCGTGGCGGACGATCTGGCCAGGACGTCCCACTGGACCGTATCGAGCCAGTCCCGACCGGAGGACGCGACCGAGTAAATGTCATATGTCGCCATTTGGTGGTCCGTTTCGAGAAACCTAAAATCGACGACTTGGCGGTGCCAAGCCCACGACGGTCGGTACTACTGCTGATGATCAGAGCACGACAGATCGCCCGGTCGTTCCGGATTCATCACGTGGAAGTCCGAATACTTGCTTCAATTTTGAGATAACCTATCGGCGGCGTACTGGCCGTCATCACCCATTTGGGTTATTGGACTCGTATCGAGCGAGATTTAACGCGATGCGAGACGAAAAAACGGACGCCATCGACGGCAAGAGGCTCGTCGAAGAAATCTATGAGACGGTCTTGCGGCCAGACCGCTATGGACGCTTTATGGAACTCTGGGGCGCCTACGTCGACGGCGCTGTGGGGCAGAGTGCTCGGGACGGCTCCGGCGCTCGTGAAAACAGGATCGCGCTCGATCCGCTGATCGCGGCCCATTTCGAGCGTGTTTTCAGTCTGTTCGAGAAAATGGGTCGTGCCGACCGGCCGGGCGATCCTCAGGCAATCGTGTCCGGGCACCATGCCATAGCGTTGCTCATGACGCCGACGGGGGATGTAGTTTCTCAGAGCCGGGCGGCGAGCGAGCGGTGGGGCACTGTAAGTCACGCCCAGGAACTGCAACGACAGGTCACTCCGGAAAGCTGGCTGCGCCTCTCCAGTGCACGCGAACGGCTGCGGTATTCGTTTTCACCGTTGTCGAGCGGCGTGATCGTGCTCGAACCCCATGACAACGACGATGCGCGTGCCGGTACGTCGTTCCTGGTCATGCGCCCCTGCCGCAGCCCGACGGGTGCGCGGCTGCTGATGCTCTACTCTCCGGCCATTCGCTGGAGTCCAGCCATCGACCGGCAATTGACCGAGGGCTTCGGATTGACGGTCGGTGAAGCGGCTGTCGTTCGTGACATTGCCGACGGTCTCACCCCGGACGAAATCGCCCGGCAGCGCAATCGCTCGGTCAATACCGTGCGCACGCAACTGAAATCCGTTTTCGCAAAGACCGGCACGCAAGGTCAGCCCGATCTGGTGCGTCTCGCCCATCTTCTCGCATCTGGTGACGAGGCGGCTCTCGCTGATGTCCAGATCGATATCGCGCAGATCGACGAGGGCGTGACGGAAACTTTGAGCTTGCCCGACGGACGCCGGCTGGACTGGCATGTCATCGGCCCGCCCGACGGCCGTCCGGTGCTGTTCGTGCACGGCATGCTCGACGGTGTCGCCGTTTCCAAAGTCGTGTCGCGATCCCTCCATCGGCGAAATATCAGGCTGGTAGCGCCGGTCAGGCCGGCTTTCGGCAATTCAAGTCCGCTCGACATGCCACATGCGGCCGCGACCGAAGCCTTCGGCAAAGATGTCGCGCACCTGCTCAAGCACTGTGAAATCGACGCGCCGGTAGTCGCCCTCGGGCACATGGCAGGCGCGGTTTATGCATTCGCTGCGGCCGCGGGGCCGGCGCGCATCAAATCCATTCTTGCCGTTTCGGGGGGCGTTCCGATCCAGTCGCTGTCGCAATTCGCGGTGATGAATGCGCGGCAGCGTGTCGTGGCCTACACGGCTCGTTTCGCGCCGATGTTGCTGCCTGCGATCCTGCGTGCGGGGATCGCACAAATCGATTCAGGGTCGATCGACGACTTCATGGATGCATTGTACCCGCCGGACTCCGTCGACAGTCTGCTCCTGAAGCAGAAAAATGTTCGCGATGCCGTTCAGGTCGGCTACCGGTTCGCAGTAGCGCAGGGTCACCGGGGTTTCGAAATCGATTCGTGGCATGTGACGCGCGACTGGTCCGATCTCGTTCGGGCGTCAAACATCCGGTCCCTGCATGTGCACGGTAAACACGATCCGGTCGTCTCGATAGAAAGCGTGCGCGCATTCACCGCGAGCGTCGGCCCGGCGGAGCTTTGCGAAGTCGCCGATGCCGGCCAACTTGTGTTCTATGCCGATCCGGATCTGGTGCTCGACCGGCTGGAGGAGTTGATCGGCGATTGAACGACGCAGTGTCGCGGAACTCTTCAACGCTGACCTTTGTCTGCCCGGTCTTGTTGGCCGCCATGTCCACTGTCAGACGGAAGATACGGCGTTGCCTGCCAGTACTACGTAAGATACTCCATATATGAAGGGCGTTTGCGTACAGGGGACGACTTCACGATCGAACTTGCCAGACACGTCCATGCCTGTTCGGACATTCCATGCATCGGCGCTGGCGGGCGGCTCTGTTCGGAAATGGACGCGTTCCGCGTCGGCCCGCGGATGCGTGTCAATCTGACATGGAAGCATAGCTGTGATTTCACTCGATCTCGAAATTGATGCATCTGGCAACCGCTGTCTGCGCGACAGACACTTCGACCGTGCAACGTTCTCCGAGTTGAGTCTGGATACTCCATCTGGAACGACGCTTCTTCTCGAGCGCGTTACGTTCTTACGATGCCGAACCAATCCCGGGACCTGCTGGATTTCGGGTCAAACTACCCTTCGCGACGTCTTGATCGAAGATTTGGAGTGCGGAGATGCACTGAGGATCGACAGCAGCTGCAGATTTGAGCGAGTCGTCCTGCGGCAAAAGAGGCGTACTGGCAAGCTGCTCATCGCGCCGAGTGGCTCTGGATTGCAGAGCTATGACCACATCGACGGATGGGCTCTCGACATCACGGAGTTCTACGGGAGCGAAGTGCTTGTGGTTGGAGTCCCGACAGACAGGATCCGGTTCAACAGAGATCGCCATGTGGCCGTTCTTGGCAGATGGCGTCGAGAACTGGATTGGAAGGGGCTTGGGCTCAGTCCTTTGGGCTTTTTCGGTATAACGACGAAAGCACTCAGTGCTCACGGTGCTGAAGCCGGAGTATTCAGCCTGCCGGATCCAGATAAAAATGCGAAGCACTACGAGGAGGCGGTTAGAGACATCGGGATATTGAGAAAGGCCCGCATCCAAATCGGATGATCGATATCTGGCGATCACTAGTAAGAGGAGCGGCTTTTGGGTGCAGCATTAGCGGGGAGATGGAATGGCAGACGCATGGTCTGGTCGGGCGGCAGGCCGCCCGGGTGGTGCAAGGGATGCGCCCATGGGGCTGACACCGCAACCGGTCGACGACGTCGAAACTGCATGCTCGAGGAGTTCCGCGGTTCGATGGCGACGCTCGTCACGCGTTCGATTGCTGTTTGAAGCGTCTGAAGTCGCGGTCTTCACTGGTTGATATGGAGCGTCGCATGCCGAAATGGGCTGAAAGAGCGAAGAGGGTCATGAGTAGCAAAGGCCGTACGACGTTCGCGGTCAAGAGCCTCCAAGAAACGGTCGAACAATCAAACCGAATTGTTGATGACATTCGCTTCATCATGGACTCGAGCGGACGCAAGCTGACCTCACGTGAGCTGTCGGTCGAGCTCTTGACCGAGGTCGAGACGTTCTATCGGGAATCTGCAAAAGATCCCAATGACAAGGTGATTGTACTGGGCATCGAAAACTTCGAGCGCCTTCTTGCGGTTCTCCTGGGGCAGTGGATCGCCAAGGAGAGTGGCGGTAAGTGGGTCGCATATGATGGCAAGCACCACGTCTACGATCCCGTGGTTGTCAAATTGCCGAACGGGAAGTACTTGGACGTCTTCTTGTTCTGCAAGCATTTGTGTAAGAAGAGCGGCGTTCCTGGCGCTTCAACTGGGACTTCCCTTACTGCATTTGCGAGCCAAGCCCAGTCGATGGCATTTCCGTAGCCGAAGCCGCCGGGCATCCGACGTGGCCGAAGTTATGGCCTCGAAGCAAACTGGCTGGCGCCGTCGAACCTTCTGTCCCGCATAACTGGAGATGACGAATGGCTGCTGCCTGGACAACCGAGGAGATCACAGCCATCCAGGCTGCGATTTTTCTCAAGCGCGGCGCAGGGCGCAAGGCCATCCCGATGCCCGCGTCGCCCAGGGGCACTCTGCCGACCGGCCTAGCCGATTTCCGCGGCTTTCCGCTGACGGAGGTGGCGTGTGTGTCGATCTCCGACGCCGACTTCACTAGAGCGCGCGCGCCCAAGAATCAGTTCGGCGTCGAGCAGTCGATCCAGTTGCAGGATGTCATCGGCGACCGCTCGGTCTTCGATCGCGCCGGGAAGTTCCTTCGCCTCATGGGGCAATTCACCACTTGCTCCTTCCGCAAGATCACGACGAAGAGCTGCAGCGTCAACGGCACCTTCACCGATTGCGACTTCAGCGGTGCCAATTTCAAACTCGCGCACTTCAATGCACGCTTCATCCGTTGCCGGTTCCACGACTGCAATCTTCACCTCGCCTCTTGGCCGAGCACCTTCGAGGACTGCGAGTTCAAGGGAGCCGGTATCCACGACATCTTTGGCGACGTCCGTGCTGCCGCATTCGCCAGCGACCGCGTCACGTTCACGGTGACGACGAGCAAGGTTATTGTGGGCGGCAGGACATGATCGAGGACTTGATCAAGACGGCGATGACGGGAGATCCCGGCGGCGCCCGTGATACGGCACGTACTTTGGCTGATCCGGCACTTCTTCGGGAGTTCAGCGCGCTCTTTGGGCGCAAACTCACGGCGATCGAGCGGAAGCTCGCCTACGAATTCCTCGATTATCTCGCGCGCAATTCCAGATCTCCCGAGGTCGCTGCGTTCCTGCTCGAGCGCCTCGGCGCCGAAAAGAGTGAAGCCACGCAACTTGAGATCCTCGGCGCACTTCGCTTGCTCGACGGTCTCGAGCCTCATCCGATCGAACCGATGCTTGTATCCGCCAAGCCACGCGTCCGGCTGGCAGCAATTCAGGCGCTCGGCGCCTGCGCGGGCGAAAGACCGGTTCAGCTCCTGACAGACATTCTCTGCCGGAGTGCTGGCGGCGAGGAAGCGCGCGTGTGCGCCGAAGCGCTCGCCCGGTGTGGCAACGAGGCGACGGCGGACGCGATGATCGATGCGCTCGACGGTCTCGAACGGACGCGTCAGAACATGACCGCGATCCTGAGCCTGTTGGTTGCCGTTTCGGCTCTCTGTGGGCCGCGTCATCGAGCGTGGCTTCGAGACCAGCTGAGCTTGAGGACCGATCCGATCGAGCGGTGGCTCGTGCTCCTTGGGCTCACGAGGATCGGAACAAGTGCTGATTGTGCGCTGGTGGCAGCTGAGGTCGAGGCCTATCTGGAAAAGCCGACGGGGCCCATCAACCTGATGACCGGCCACACACCCATAGCCCATCGCACGTTGTTCCAGGCCGGCATGAGTTTCTTGCACCGGACGTGTCCCGAACAATTCGCCAGGCTCGCCACACGAGCGCAATCCGCAAAACTCCCAGCCGAGGACCGGGACCATATCGACCGCCTGACGTGATTCCGGGTTGCGCGTGTCCGACAGGAATGGCTATCGAGGTTTCATCGGCTGACGCCATGAGATTGTAAGGAGAGGCGATCGGCTCACTCCATCAAGGCTTCGGCAACTTCCGCTCCGGCTCAAAAGCCACCCTCACACGACGCGCCTATCTCGCACCGCCTCGAGCGTCATCAGCACACCCGCGAGCGCGTCCCATCCGCTCGTCGCGCCGATCTCCGCCACACGCGCGACCGCAGCCTCGACGAGTTCGACGCGTCCTGACAGCACCGTCGCGATCGCATCGTGCAGCGCCTCCGCGCCCATGCCGTCGAACGCCAGCGCCAGATGCATCGCACTCACCGGCACGGTCAGCATCTCGAGTTCCGGCCCAACCGCCTCCCAGATCGCATCTCGCACCTTGGTCTGCGCGATTGCCGTCAGCGTCAGCGCCATGCCGGCGAGCACGTCGTCACCCGACGGCGTCAGCCCCGGTCCGAGCCCGACGAGCAGCGTCAGCGCACCCGATAGCGCAACCGGAACCTCGCGCGACCTGAGTACCTCCGGCAGCATCTTCAGGATCTCGCCGACAGGCATTTGCGCTGACTGTTCCACCATAGTCACCGCACGTCGGGGATCGAGAACGTGCCGCGCCAGCCCTTCCTTGGGCGCACCCGCAGCAATCACCTCGCGCAACCGAGTCAGCGCGCGCTCCCAGCCTTCGGCCGGCAGAGGCCATCCCGCAGGCTCCCACACCGGCACGTCCGTACCTTTTTCGATCAGCACGTCGTCGCCGAAGGCAATCCCGTGCTCGGTGATTTGCGCCTTCGCCTCGCGAAAAATTCCGGCGTGCTCGAAGCCCCTCTCCGGCACAGCATCGATCAGCACGTTGATAGGCCCGTTACCGATCGCGCGCGCGCCCACACACACGAGCCCGTGCTCGGTCAGCAGATAGAAACTGCGCTCGAAGACGGCATGTACGTCCGCTTCCGTGCCGACGCTTTGCGCAAGCATGTCCCGAGCGGCGCTCCCGATCCGCACGACCCGAAACGTCGGCATCACACTCCGTCCCGGACGATCTGCGTACCAGTCTCGCCCTTGAGCGCGGGCACCGCATCCGTCAGCCGGGCGATCACGACGCGTTTGCCCCCACCATCGAGGAACCGGATCGCCGCCTCGATCTTCGGCCCCATGCTTCCCGGCGGGAAATGACCTTCGGCATGGAGCTTTTTCAATTCCGAAAGCGTCACGCGATCCAGAAACCGCTGTTCGGGTTTGCCGAAGTTGACCGCGATCTTCGGCACCGCCGTCAGCAGCACGATCGTGTCGATCCCGAGCACCTTTGCCATCAGCTGCGTCGTCAGATCCTTGTCGATGACGGCTTCGATCCCGTTCCTGACGCCCTTCGGCCCGCGCACCACTGGAATGCCGCCACCACCGCCCGCGATCACCACCGTCCCGCGCTTTGACAGCACTTCGATCAGCGAGATGTCGCAGATGTGCTTCGGAATCGGCGACGGCACCACATGCCGCCAGCCCCGCGCGCCGTCCTCCTTCATGTTCCAGCCGAGTTCGCGGCCCACCGCCTCCGCATTTTCCTTGGTGAAGAACGGTCCGACATATTTCGTCGGGTTCTTGAATGCGGGATCAGCATGATCGACTTCGACCTGCGTCAGAAGGCACGCAACGTGCCGCTGGCTGTCAGCCTCGCGGAGCGCGTTCTCCAGTGCCTGCATCAGGAGATAGGCGATCCCGCCCTGGCTGTGTGCCACGCAGATATCGAGCGTCATCGGCGGAATGCGATCCCGCGTCAGCGCCTGCCGCATGAGAATTTTCCCCACCACCGGCCCGTTACCGTGCGTGATGATGAGTTCCGTGTCCTCATGCAGCGCCAGTTCTAGCAGCGCATCCGCCGTCTGCTTGGCGATCACCTTCTGCTCGGCGCTCGTCCCGGAGATGTTTTCAGGATGCGTTGCGTTCCCGCCGATGGCGATGACGACGCGCTTCGGAACTTCGAACTTCTGCGCCACGGCTCCGCTCCGCTGGTTCTATTTCACGATCGCGAGGGCAAGTCCCGCCGCTGCTGCATTGGATGGCGCAACGACGATCCCGGCCCGTTCCAGTGTCTGAACCTGCGCGCTGCGCCGCTGCGGATCAGCTTCCGTCCCGGTTACCGAAGCGACGATGACAGGACCATCCGCCGGCCGCGATCCCAGCGCCGCGACGAGATGCCCGGCCGGATCGGCATGCGCGCCGAAGCCAAGCACGAAATCTATGAGCACAACGCCGCATGCCGGATCGGCCAGAGCCGCTTTCATCGGCACGTCCCGCACGGCCGGTTCGATCATCGGATGCGGCCGCCCCTGCGTATACTCGTCGTCACCGAGGTCGAGCAGCGTATGCCCCGAATACGATGCCGAAAGCTCCGCCATTCCGGGGTTAGGCACGTTCGACGCACACGTCACACCGGCATCGCGAAACACGACCTGCGCCTCCGCGCACATCGTTCCGCCGGCGAAAAGACCACGCACCAGCTTTCCCGTGCGCGGCTCCGCACCGAGCATCCCGGCCGGGGTCCGCTTCCCCGTTGCCTGCAAAGCTGCCGATTCGAGCGTCGGGGCGAGCGTCGCGTTCGCCGGCAGCGCCACATCCTTCGCACCGAGGAAGCAGACCGTGAAAGTCTTCTGCGACTGACCGACGCGCTCGATGATGCGTCGCGCCACGTCCGCTGCAGGCGGCTTCGAGATAAGCACGATATGCTTCGTCGCCGCATCACGGTCGAGCAGATCTATGCCCATCAGCATCGTCACGCCGCCGACATCAGCCTTCAGATCGCGACCACCCGTACCGATGGCATGCGACACCCCACGACCCGACTGCGCGATGAGGCAGCTCACTTCCTGAATACCTGTGCCCGAAGCGCCGACGATGCCGATATCACCACGCGGCACGACATTCGCGAACCCGAGAGGCGTACCCCCGATGATCGCCGTCCCGCAATCCGGCCCCATCATCAAAAGCCCACGCTCCCGCGCCAGCGCCTTGAGCTCGACTTCGTCCGAAACAGGAACGTTGTCCGAAAACATGAACACGTTGAGCCCGCGATTGAGCGCCTTGCGAGCTTCAGCCGCTGCAAATGCGCCCGGCACCGAGATCATCGCGAGGTTTGCCCCCGGCAGCGCTCCCGCCGCCGCCCGCAC
>DAOMWV010000003.1:0-41433 GCA_035436725.1 Hyphomicrobiaceae bacterium | reverse complement strand
CGACGGCCGGACTCTAACTTAAGTCCTGGTTTCGCGATCAGGGGCAGGGCACCCGAGCATGAGGTAAAAAATGGCGCTGAGATACATTTCGAAGCTCAGCCAGAATTTGTGAAATTGCATGAATTGTACTCCGATCGTGCACGGCCATTGCTGTTGGGGAAGGGAACATCCTTGTTTCTCTTTCCCAACCAATCAGGCGGGCATAAGCGCTCCGACATGCTCGGAAATCAGATCTCTCGGTCCATTGAGCGCGAGCTTGGAATCAAGGTTTCGCCACACCAGTTCCGGCACCTATGTGCGCAATCACTTTTTGATGCAGATCCAGGAAACGCCGAAGTTGCTCGAAGAATACTCGGACACAACAACATCAGTACCACTACCCGGTATTACGGCGCAGTCCGTATGTCCAAAGCGGCTGAGAGATGGGACCGAACGCGGGCCGAAATCAGGCACCGCCATGAAAAGTCTCCGGCGAGGAAAAACAAAGCAGGGGCGCGTTGAGATGTTTGTCCGTGCAAAATCGCTGCGCATTGAAAATTGGCCGGAGAGTGATCGTAGCCGCTGGCTTGGTCTTTGGGATAAACGGGCAAGCGTCCTCGATGACGTCGGATCGACACGCCGTTGGAGGCCGAAAACTATCCGTGGCGTCAAGTCGTCCTACAGCCACTGGCTTGGATGGCTTCTAATGCGAGATGAACTAGGGCCACATGCAACACCCGGCGAACGATTGTCTGCGCCAACGCTTCAGGCCTACGTAACCTATCTCCGCTCTGCATTCAGTTCGCATACAGTCTGGACACGCGTATTGCAGCTAAAGATGGCGATCAACGCTCTGGAACCGTCGACAGATCTTCATCTTCTCAAAAGCGCATTGAAGGCAGTTGGTTGCCCAACCAGCGAACGTCCCAAGATGCCGAGGTTGAGGGAAAGTGGCGCCCTCGAAGCGTTGGGCTTCAAACTAATGGAGCGTGCTGAACGGGGAGAGTTCTTGCCACGTGGAACTCCTGCGGATCTCTATCGGGATGGCCTACAGATCGCGCTGCTTGCCGCGCGTCCGCTACGGATGATGAACTTTGCCGAAATTCATTTGGGAAAGAACCTCATCCGCCGCACCGACGGCTCACTCTGGCTGCATTTTGACGGATCTGACGTCAAAAACCACAAACCGATAGACGTACCGTTTCCGGCGTCACTGGTTCCGAATCTGATGAGATATCTTGAGGTATTTCGCCCCATACTACTTGGAAGCGCCAAAGCCTGCGGCGCCCTCTGGATCAGCAAGAGAGGAACACAACAAGCACGATGCGTTACGGCTAAAAGGGTCTGCTTCAGGGAATTCGGTCATTCTACAACTCCCCACCTCTTCAGGGATTGCGCCGCAACGACCGTCTCGTTGCACGTCCCGAAAAAGGTTGCTCTGGTCCATGCGCTGTTGGGAAACAACTATAGTACAACCGAGCAACACTACAATCAGGCTCGTTCAATCGAGGCAGGACGAGTCTACGGGCAATTTCTGGAGAAACTTGCGAGGCGACGTTCGGGCAGTAGTCCGTAACCACAATGATTACCGAACCGAACGATTTTGGAAGACCGGGCAATTTGGGGCGTGGCCATAACAGCCACGCCCCCTTGTTGATCAGATCAGTGTTTCTCTGAAGCCAATGCCTCAACACGCCCCATCCAAAGCTCGAAATGGCGCTGCATTTCCAGCTTGGCTGCCTCGACGTCTTCACCGACGAGGCCAATGATGATGTAGAGGCGATCACCCGGCCTATATCGTCGGCTCTGCGTCACGAACCGGAGTTCCGTTCCACCGACATCCATTTCGAACGTGTGATACACGATACTGAAGTCATTGCCGAGATTTGCAAGTTCGAGGAAGGCCTTGTTGACGACATCAGCGGCGGTCGTTTCGTGACTGGCCAACGCCTCAAATATTCGGCCGTGCAACTCGAAGTCGATGACTATGTTGCAGAAGCCCGAAACGTAGTCGAGCGTACAGGTCTGTTCTTGCATTCGCAGTCTCCGTTGTTGTGACGCACGAACGCATGCCTCCAATTGCGGAAGCGGACGTCGTGGCGTCAAACGGACTGAGAAGGTCAGAACATGGAAACCGTCCTCAAAAATGTAAACTGCTCGATATGCTATTCGCGGAAGATTGTCGAGATAGCATCTAACCGCAGATCAAGGGCGCTCCTTTTCATAAGCCTTGCACAGCAATCGTGGACGATAATGGCCGGCCGTTAGAAACTTCAATGCGCAGGCACGAGCATAAATCCGCGTGCGTATGCGATGGTTCGGTAGCGACCATTGGCACTCCAACGTTTTGGGCCACTAGCGGCCATGGGCTCCAGCCTATCGCTGCACCGCACTAATTAGCTTCTACACAATGAAGGAGCATCAGAACCGTTGTCATGGCGCGCGCGATTTGTCGCCTACAACGTTCGCTGCTGGAGGTTTCGCGGCAGACGCTCAGATATAGAACTTCTCGAATGGCTCGTTCGGTTCGGCAATTTCGATGACGAGGTCGCTCACTTAGCGGAGCTGACTGCCATGGCGCAGGGTATAGATTTTGCGGTAGGCTTCAGCAGACGCTGGCAAATGGGCTTTGACTGCTGCCACGTAACGGTCGCGATCGCTTTTTTCCATTGCCGCCACGATTTCCCGATGCTCGACGAGCACACGCTCCATGTGCTCGCTATCGTCGTATTTTATGGCGCGGATAGACTGCACCCGACGGGCGAAGTCCTCAATCGTCTGGGCCAACGTTCCATTGCCGCATAGTGAAAACTGGTAGGAATGGAATTCGAGGTTGCGGCGAAAGACGGCGCGAAAATCACCCGCTCTGTAGGCCGAGGCGTGCGCGTCCCTGAGGGTCGCCAACCTGACCAGCGCCGCGTCCGGTACGGGTAGAGGTGTCATGGCTGCAGCGCTCGACTCGAGGATGGCTCGGACGGCGTAGAGTTCGTCTACAAGATCGGGCGACATCTCCACCACCTCGACGCCACGGTTCGGCTCCCGCGCAACAAGATGACGGTTTTCCAGGGCGTTGAACGCAAGCCTGAGATTGTGGCGGGTCGTGCCGTAACGCTGAACCAGACGGTCCTCGATCAGACGGGTTCCCGGCGCGAAAACGCCAAACACGATGTCCTGCTCGATCTTCTCGTCCAGCGTTGAGACTGCCATCTCACCCTCCGCCGCTGCGGATATCTGAAGCCGCGCCGTTACGCAACATCTTTGTCAACAAAATTGTCGACAATTTTGTTGACGATGCATATCCAGAGCCTTACACACCCATCAACCAAGATGGGGAGGAGCGCACATGCGATTTGCAAGCACACTCATAGCGACGCTGGCCGCAGCGGCATTCAGCCACGGCGCCAACGCAGGCTCACTTTCGGACGGGAAGCCTTTTGCCGGCACGACGGTGAAGGTTCTGGCAGTGAAGTCGTCGCAGTTCGAAGCTCATGAGGCGCGCCTCGCTGACTTCACGGAGAAGACGGGCATCAAGGTCGTCTACAATTACGTGCCATTTCCAAACATGCGCGAGGCGCTGACCGCAGAGATGGTCGGCGGTACAGGCGACGTTGATGTCGTGAGCGTGATGGATCAGTGGGTCGCAGGCATGCAAATGCTCTTGAGCCCTATCGACAAGGGCGTTGCCGCACGCAAGATCGATCTGGCCAACTATCCGAAAGCCCATCTTGATCAGGGGCGATTGAACGGCGCACTCGTCGGGTTGCCGGTCCGGGGCCACATCCAGCTTCTCTTCTACCGCAAGGATCTTCTTGAGAAGCATGGACTGAAGGCGCCCCAGACGTGGGCGGACGTGGTGGCCGTGTCGAAGGTGCTTCGGGACAAGGAAGGGATAGCGGGGATTGCGCTGCCGTACGGGAAACTCAACGGGCAGAACCTCATGGTCTGGTACAATCTGCTCTGGGGCCAGGGCGGCAGCCTGTTCGATGCGGCGGGTAAGCCGATCTTCAATTCTGATGCCGGTATCGCGGCGACAAAGGATTACATCGGTTTCCTGACACAGGAAAAAATCACACCGAGCGGTGCAGCCGGCTTCGTAGAGCAAGACGCGGTCAATTCGTTCAAGCAGGGAAATTCGGCCATGGTGCCGGTCTGGTGGTGGGTGCGATCGCAGCTGACGGATCCGAAGCAGTCCAAGCTCACCGACGCGCAGATCGGATTTGCAGCGCTGCCGAGCTATAAGGACAAGGGCAACACCACATATACGAACACTTGGATTTTCGGCATCAACGACCGCTCCAAGCGCAAGGACGCGGCGATGGAGTTCCTGACCTGGCTCAGCCAGCCGGCACTGGAAAAAGAAGTCCTCCTCGATACCAAGCAGAACGAAGTTGTGGCCGTGCAGTTCTCGAATCTCAGGGATGCCGCGGTGAACGCGCGGTGGGGAGGGATGCACATGGCAGCGGCCAAGGCCCTCGAAACGGCGCCGGCCATCAAATACGGCGAAGACTGGCCGAAGATCGTCGAAGTACTTGAGAACATGATGTCGGGTCTCGCTGCCGGAACGAAGACCGATGTGAAGGCTGCCCTGGACGCGGCAGCGGCCGACATCGCGAAAATGCGCAAGTAAATGACGTAGCCGGCTGGAATATTAAGTTCCGGCCGGCCGTCACTGGCAGTGCCGAGCGATGCGCGACCGATACCTCAAATATTCCCTGCTTTTGCCGGCATTCGTCATCGTCATGGCGACGACGTTCTATCCGCTCGCCTATTCGTTCGTAACATCTCTCAGGGAGTGGAAGCTTGCACGGCACCGCACGCCACAAGGCTTTGTCGGGCTACAGAATTATGCGCAAGCGTTTTCCGACGAGACCTTTCTCGAAGCGCTTGCCACGACGGCGATCTTCGTCGTGGCATCCGTTGTTCTGACGGTGGTGCTGTCAGTCCTGCTGGCGCTGCTGCTTCGCCGGACCGGCAGGCTTCACACTTTTACGCGTATCATCATCATTTTGCCGTTCGCTATGAGCCCTGCGCTAATCGGCGTATCCTATCGCTTCATGTTCAATCCCGAGTTCGGTGTGCTTGCAAAAGGCATCGGCGCGCTGGTTCCCGCACTCGACGGGGTCGCCTGGCTTGCGACTCCGACGCTTGCAATGACGGTTCTGGTCCTAACCGACGTATGGCACTGGACGCCTTACATGACATTCCTGTGCCTGGGCGGCCTCGCGTCGATACCGCGCTCGACCGAGGAAGCAGCGCAGATCGACGGCGCCTCAAGCCTGCGAGTCTTTTTTGACATCCTGTTGCCGCAGATGCGTAACGTCGTGCTCGTCGTCGCGGTCCTGAAGACGATCTTTGCGCTCAAGATGTTCGATCAGGTCGTAACGCTGACGGGAGGGGGACCGGGCCGCTCGACCGAGACGCTGGCCTACTTCGTCTTTAACATCGGCTTCAAATGGTACGACATGGGCTACGCGTCAGCCCTCGCCTACATCCTCACCGGCATCATGATGATCGTTTCGATCTGGTACGTACGACTGCTGCTTGCAGATCGCAAGATGGCGACAGCGTGAGGGCACCATGAAACGATCGACGGTGTTCTGGTGGCTAGAACGACTTGCACTCGTGCTCGTCTGCATCATAGCGCTATTCCCGATCGTCTGGATGTTCATGACAGCCTTCAAGAGCGGTCGTGACGCCTACGATCTTTCATTGTTCTTCAAGCCGACGTTCGACAACTTTCTCACCGTGTTCCGGCCGCCGTGGAACCTCGGCTCGATGCTATGGAACAGCATTGTTGTTGCCACCCTGACTGTCGTGATCGCAGTGCCGGCGGCGGCGCTTGCAGCCTACGCCTTTTCGAGATTCCACTTCCATGCAAAGAAGTCGATGTTCTTCGCGGTCATCGCGACCCAGTTCATTCCGGCGACAGTCATCGTCCTGCCGTTCTTCCTCATGTTCCGAAACCTTGGCCTGCTCGACACGCGCACCGCACTCGTCGTGGTGAACCTGGCGATCGTCACGCCGTTCGTCATCTGGATGATCAAGGGGTTTATCGACGCGATACCGGTCGACAGCGAGGAAGCTGCGATGATGGACGGCGCGTCGCGCCTTCGTGTCATCCGCGACATCGTGCTGCCGATGGCGGCCCCTGGAATTCTTACGTCGGCGATATTCTGCTTCATCCTGACCTGGAACGAGTTCCTTTTCGCGCTCATCCTGACGCGACGGGAAGCCCTCACGCTTCCGGTCGGCCTCGTATCCTTCCGTACGGAGCGCGGCGATTTATGGGAGCTAATGTCCGCGGCCGGCGTAATGATCACCGTGCCAATCTTCATCATGGCGATCCTTATCCAAAAGCATTTCACGCGCGGCATGACGGCTGGTGCGATCAAGTGAGGACATAAATGTCGGCGGTCGAACTCAAAAGTGTGACAAAGCGGTATGGCGATTTTCTCGCCATCTCCGAGCAGTCGCTTTCAATTCACGACGGCGAGTTCCTGGTGCTTCTCGGGCCATCCGGCTGCGGTAAGACGACGATGATGCGGATGATCGCGGGCCTTGAGGAAATCACCGGTGGGGACCTGCTCATTGCGGGCGAAAGGGCCAACGACAAGCCGCCGAAAGACCGGGACATCGCTATGGTGTTCCAGAATTACGGCCTATATCCACACATGACGGTCGCCGATAACATCGGCTATCCCCTCAAGTTGCGCGGTGTTTCGAGGGCGAACCGGACCGAGATGATCGAAGCCGTCGCGCAGAAGGTGGAGCTCACGCCATATCTCAAGCGCCGGCCTGCCGAGCTCTCAGGCGGTCAACGCCAGCGTGTGGCGTTGGCGCGGGCCATAATCCGTCGTCCGAAGCTCTTTCTCATGGACGAGCCGCTTTCGAACCTCGATGCAAAGCTTCGTGTGACGATGCGCACGGAGATCAAGCATCTCCATCATGAACTGAAAGTGACGACCGTCTACGTGACGCATGACCAGATGGAGGCGATGACGCTCGCCAATCGTATCGCCGTCCTCAACAAAGGCGTGATCGTTCAGCTCGACACACCCGAAAAGATCTATTCCGAGCCTGCAGATCTGTTCGTTGCGGAGTTCATCGGATCGCCGTCGATGAATTTAATTCCGGGCCGGATTGCCGGTGGGGTATTCGAGGGACAGGGCGTGCGCATTCCCGGCATCGACCATGCCGGGCGGGACGACGTGGTTCTCGGAGTGAGGCCGGAGGATCTTTCGCTGTCGCCGAGCGGGGATGCCCACATCTCGGCTCCGCTCTATGCGGTCGAACTAACGGGAGAGAGCACACTTGTCACCGTTCGCTTTGAGAAGACGAACATCTGCGCTCGTGGTCCTGCCGACTTCCGGGCAGAGATCGACGACACCATCTCCATGAATGCGCGCATCGATCGCCTTCATCTCTTTGATGGGGCCAGTGGCAAGCGCCTCCGGCGCTAGTCATCCCTCAAGACAAAAGGAACTCTGACAATGGCCATAACGCACGACGCTCTCAAGAAGCGACATATCCGGCGCACGGACTATGTGTCCTGCTCGGTTGCCTTTATCGACTGCAAGAAGCCTGGTTCGCACCTGAAAGAGAACTACTCGATCATCGGCCCTGGGGTCACATCATCGACGGAGCAGGTGATCAATCTACCCGAGCCGCATGGCTTCAATATCGGTGCCGCTGCAATGCCCAACGGCATTACGAACAACCTCCACATTCACTTCACCGCCGAAGTGTTCATGTGTTTCCGGGGGCAATGGACGTTTCGATGGGGATCGAACGGGGAGAATGAGTTTGTCGGCCGCGAAGGCGATATCGTTTCAGTGCCGACTTGGGTGTTTCGGGGCTTCACCAATACCGGACCCGACAATGGCTGGCTGTTCACTTGCCTAGGTGGGGACAACACGGGTGGCGTCATCTTCCATCCAGATATCATCGAGGAGGCTGCGGGCCACGGGCTCTATATCTCCAGCAAGAACATTCTGGTCGACACCTCGAAGGGCGACAGGGTCCCCGCCCCGTCAGAGCGCATCGCGCCCATGTCGCGGGAGGACGTAGCGAAACTGCGGGTCGTGTCGCACGAGGCTATGCGCGCCCGGGTCGTCACGGCGGGTGAGCGCGATTTCCGCCCAGCGTTCATCGATCGCGGTTTGCCGGGCTGTGGTGCAGAGATCGCGCCGGTGATCGGATATGGCCTGACACAGAACCGCGATCACCAGGCGAAAATTCTCAATCCTCACGGCTTCTCCATGGAGTGGCTGAGGCTCAAGCCAGGGCAGAAGGTGTCATCGTTCGTACTCCCGCAGAAGATGGTGATCATCAACAAGACAGGGGCTCTGACACTCAATATCAGCGGTGAGGCAAGTGCATCGATCACGCTCGGCGCCTGGGACACGTACTCCGTTCCCGGAGAGGTTACACGCGAGATCATCAATGCCGGTTCAGATACCGCGGAGATGCTAGTGATCGTGTCGGGAGACGAGCGAAAAATGCCTCGGTTTTCCAAGGACGTCCTGAAAGCGGCGGCATCGGCTGGCGACGGTCTCGACGCCGGCGGCTTCGTTGCGCCACGGCATCTCCTGCCCGAATATGGAATGGCGGCCGAATAATGCGCGAAAACTCGCTGCGAGCGCGACTGCGCGCTGGAAAGCCGGCCGTCAACGGCTGGCTGTCAATCCCAGCTACCTATAGTGCGGAAGGCCTTGGTTGGTGCGGCTTCCACAGCGTCACTGTGGATCTGCAGCATGGCATGATCGGCTATCAGTGTGCGCTTGGCATGCTGCAGGCACTGTCGGCGACGCCGGCAACGCCACTTGTGCGCGTGACATCTCTGGATGCCGCGATGATCATGAAATTGCTCGATAGCGGTGCCTACGGTGTCATCTGCCCGATGATCTCGACACGCGACGAGACGGAGGCATTCGTTTCGGCGTGCCGTTACCCCCCTGTGGGGACACGGTCGTTCGGCCCTTCGCGCGGCTTGCTTTACGGTGGTGCCGACTACGTCGCGCGAGCCAACGACGAAATCATGGTCATCCCCATGATCGAGACGCCTGCGGCGGTCGCGAACATAGACGCGATCCTGCACACGCCGGGCGTCGACATGATTTATGTGGGACCAAACGACCTCGCAATGGTCATGGACGGCACCAATACAGGTCCTCGCCCCGCTTCAAGTGCCGCGATCCGCCACATCCTCGGCCGGGCACGGGCCGCCAACGTGCCGGCGGGGATCTTCTGCTCCGATGCAGCGGAGGCCTGTTCGCGTCTCGACGAAGGCTTTGCGCTCGTGACACCTGCGAACGACTTTGGCCTTCTGACAAGGGCCGCGCGCTCTGCAATCGCTACCTTGACCTCCGAGCGGGAGCCGACAAAGCACTCGTAACGGAGCCCGCGCGGCGACGGCCGTCATATGCATTCTGCCGACGCCCCACTGGACGCACATTCCAAAAGGAGACCAACGCATGCGCCACTCGACGGACCGAATTCTCACAACGCACGTCGGTAGCCTGCCGCGCCCGCAGGTCGTGGTCGATCAGCTATTCGCTGAGGATCAGGGGCAGTCGGTCGATCGTGCGAAGTACGAGCAGGTCATGACGGATGCGGTCGATGACGTGGTTCGCAAGCAAGTTTCTGCTGGTATCGACGTTGTGAGTGACGGCGAAATGTCGAAGATAAGCTACGCGACCTACATCCGTCATAGGTTGACGGGATTCGAAATCGGGGAGATGCCGCGCGCAACGCCGCTCGATCTCGACGATTTTCCCGAATACAAGGATCGCTTGGCGAAGCTCGGTGGCACACCGAAGTATCATCGGCCAATCTGCTGCGGGCCAATCAAAGTGAAAGACCTGTCGGCGCTGAAGACGGACATCGAGAACCTGAAGAACGCTGCTGCTGCCGCTGGTGCACAAGACGCGTTCATGAACTCTGCGTCGCCCGGAGTGGTCGCCGTGTTCCAGCCGAACCGGTATTACCAGTCGCAGGAGGCGTACATCGGAGCACTTGCCGATGCCATGCGCGAGGAATACGAGACCATTGTCGGAGCCGGTCTGATCCTGCAGATCGATGCGCCCGATCTCGCCATGGGGCGCCATATCCGCTTCCGGGACGTGGACGAGACAGAGTTTCTTCGCAATGCCCGCCTTCAGGTCGAGGCGCTCAACCACGCGCTGGCGAATGTCCCGGCGGATCGTGTCCGGATGCACTTGTGCTGGGGCAACTACGAGGGGCCGCATCACCACGATGTCCCGCTCGAGAAGATCATAGATATCGTGCTCTCTGCCAAACCACAGGCGATCCTGTTCGAGGGGGCCAATCCGCGCCATCAGCATGAGTGGGATGTCTGGAAATCTGCCAAGATTCCCGACGACAAGATCCTCGTCCCTGGCGTCATCGACAGCGTGACGAACTTCATCGAGCATCCGCGCCTCGTGGCGCAGCGCATCAAGCTCTACGCAGGCATCGTCGGCAGGGAACGGGTTATGGCTGGGACGGATTGCGGGTTCGGCACTTTCGCAGGTTTCGGAGCAATTCATCCCCCCATCGCCTATGCGAAGTTGGCATCAATGGCGGAAGGCGCGCGCATGGCCTCGGAAGAACTATGGGCCTGAAAGTGCAATTGGTTTAGGGTCTTACACAAGGAGAGCGAGTAAGCCGGTCGAGTTGTCCAGTTCTCACAATTCGGCTGGCGCGTGTCCCAGGATCGAGCGCTTTAGCTTCAATGAGCATGAGAACTTTCTGTCAGCGGGTGCCGCGCTGGCCTCAGATCAGCGCCCAATAAAGGACGGCCGCGATGAGTGCGGGAAATTTGGGATTGTATTCACTGAGTGCCGGCTCTCGGATGTAAAGCGACGACAACCAATCAACCAACAATCCGCTAAACAAGCGGTCTCCGCACGGATCGTTGTCGCTACTGTGCGTCGGCCAGGCCACTGAGTATTTTGCTGCTGCTCACTTCCGCTCAGGGTCATTTGCGTTACGCGTGAATTGGCCGATGGCAGCGGTGCAGAGAAAGCTGCCGTTCGCTCCGTTCAACACGAACCTCATGAATGAACAGCACGGCACGCCAGGTCGGCTCTCGACAGCGGACACCCAAGCAAGGTACATGCGAGCAGCGCCACGGGCCGCCGCTTCACTCATGATCTCCAGCGATATCCGATTTAGTACGGCAGTCTCGGCATGGACCAACTCTCGATACTTATTGAGTACGTCCAGGATGACCATCGTGTCTGCCCGCGACCGATCGAATGGCAAGAGCTCTTCGAGCTAATCGGCGGCATCGGACCAGACCACGTATGGCGCGTCGATCCTCCCCTTGTGCTGGGAGCCTGGCGGCTGCCTGATGCCGACAAGCGCGCCCGCTTCATCAAACACCTGAGGTGGGCAGCCGAAGCCGGTAAGCTCGAGGTCGTGGATGCCTTCATACGAAAACTGCCCCGGGAAGCATGGCACCACGAGTACCCAGGTTCTCCAAGATACTGAATGCCTGAGCATAGCAACGAACACCTGGGGGTACAATTTTGCGGGGCGTCTGACGACGTCAGGGTCCATCCTGTTCCGCAATTATCAAAGCTGCCCTCTCATAAAGTTCGTCGAAGGTGATAATCTCAGGCCGGCGAACGTTTCGGCGGAAGTATTCGAATGAGCGATACTTGTCCTCGTTTAGTCCGCGATCCGTCATGAACTCGGATAAACGACCAATAACGAGGTAGGCGCGGGGATCAAAGCCATAGATGTGTTCCCCCGTCGGATCGCCACCGACGGTGACATCGAGGCGATCTCCGATTTGGTGGAGCGCAGCATGCACGGTGGCATGAGATTGGGCGATGCCGCCGGTGAGTTCCGATGAGGGCTGCCAAGTACCGGAGCGGTATGCGTCATTCTGCAGAAGCGGTGTCTGGTGTGTCTTAATCTCGGCAAAGCAGAGCGCGTTAACCGCCCCTCGCGTTTTCATCAAGGCATCCGGTCGCTTGCCGATGGATGCAATGCCGGCCCCCGAGACAATCTGCTGGAGCCGGCGGCCGTCGAGTGCAGACAAGGAGGTGTGGGTCAGGCCATAGCCGAAGATCCACTGATTGCGCTCAAAGAACGCCTGCCACACGGCTTCCTTCGACGACGTGGCAGCAGAGTCGAAATAGGTATCATCGCTCAAGAGTCTACGAAATTCTGTCAGCTGCTCGCGACGGTAGGCCAGGGCAACGACGTCGCGTTTGGTTATCTTGCCATGCGCTAGACTGATCAAAGCTTCTTGGTCCTCGACAGCCAAGCGATCGAGTTGGTCCTTACTCAACAGGATCTGACGCAGCTCTGTATCCGTGATATTGATCTTGTCGGAATTGGGGAAGTGGATGCGCTTGATGTTAAGCAAGAACTCTATGAGACGCGGAATCTGCTCGCCCCAGAACGAAAGCGATGCTGTTGGGTGCGATTTGCCGGTCGAAGTTGTGTACTTCTGAATCGAAATTCCCTTGATGTCTCGATCCGCCTCGAAGAATCGCACTTCGACGGCGTGTCGGCCGCCGTCGGATTCCCGTAACACGACTTTGCCCTTGTCCACATCGAACCGATAATCAATCGTACTATCGAAGACCTTGGACGCTTGGCGTTCCGCGCCGCGGCCATGCTCGAACCGTGGAGACACGTACGTTTTGCTGGGCTGCTTATTGCGATTTATATTGTGCTTGTCAGGGTCGGACATGATGGGCGCCCAGGGAGAGCATTCAAGCTATCACCGAAACGGCTTCAGAAAAGAGTGTGTTCCGGCAAGAATCTGGCGGCCGACCTCGGCATAGGCTCGGTCCATGGCGCAAGCCCGCCGATCGCGGTCGCGATAAAGTGCGTCGCGCTCTTCATCGCTTTCGGCGTCGTCGAGAGCGCGCTCGAACTGACGATCTTCGGCGTACTGGTCTTCGCGACGCTTGTCGTCGTCCCGCCATTGGCCGCGTTTCAGTGCGACAACGGATCGAAATGCGGACATTTCGTTGGTCGCAATCCCACCTATGGTCTCGAAAGCTTCGATGGCGGCCTCGATCAGGAAATCCGTAGAACCGGGCGGTGGCTCGAACAGAACGGCGCAAGGATCTCGATCGGCATGCTTCAGGAAGTTGGCCATGTCGCGGTCATAACCCGCAAGATACTTCTGATAATAATCTGCCGGTGGCGCGTGACGAGGACCGGTGGTTCCCTTCGCTACGTCCGTCGCGACACAGTAGGCGGCCCAGGCGATCGTGTGGACGGCCAGCAGGTCGCCGCCATCGAACATCAGACGAATGGCGGCGCTGATTTGACGCCGGGTACCGTCATGCTTGGTAATCTGCTCCATGGGGATCTCGGCGCAGGGCCACTCCTTCGATGATGCATATCACTGAAATATACCAAGAACCGTCGTTCTGCACGTCGATCAATCCGTGGTGCGAACAAGCTGTGGATGGCGTGACGGCCGTACCTCGGCATCGAAGTCGACGTCGCCCATCGAGATCACAGAGAGGATCGACATCTGATCCTCTGACGCGATACCGGTGGCAGCAGACACGGTCGGCGACGCTCACAACGTTGCCGATCGAAGTGGTGTCAATGACCGCTTGTGTACATGAGCGTTGGTCGAGCGCATCGTCGGCTGTCCCTGCGGCAGCCGACATCCAAGACAATCCTCAGAGCTTTGCTTTCGCTAAGGGGGGCCCATGGCCGCTATATCGGATTGGCGCCGAACAGGCACTACACTGTAGTCCGACGTCGGAGGCGGCCGCTTTGCACGACACGAGAAATCAGATCGATATTTCAATTATATAAGTGTTCGCAGTTTCATCTTGTACGGCGCGCCAAACAATCGGACACAATTGGAACCTCGCCCCCTTCGGTGCGGCAGCGTTCGTTGGTCTGCCGACCACCGGCCTTCGAGCCGCTTCAGCCAGCGATCATCGACAGTACGGCGCGCCTGCCAGTCGTGGACTGAAAGGCGAGCAAGGGCACGAACGCTGCGCCCTTGGTGGAACCTCCGTCAGCACGCTCACCACGCGCGCTGAGCGTCATGTCGTTCCTCCCGGATGCGGCCAATCTGACGATCTTGTGCGACTTCGACGCGCACCCGCCCGCGGGCCGTCACCTTGCCGTCGGCGACCGCACGCATTTTCACGCATTCTCGCATGTCGACTTGATCCCGCCGCAGGCGGCCGGCCTCGCGTACGTTCAGGCCCCTTTGGCCACACACTGGCTGATGCGCGCGGCGTGGTTTGCCTGACGCGCATCGATGCCGGCCGTTGCGGCTTGAACTTGCGCGATACCAGATTTGAAGAGGATCGCGCTTGTCACCGCAACGATCGTTTTGATCGCATCATGGTGTCCGGAAGATTTTGGATCATCCGAAAATGACGCGGATCCGACGGAGAGACCGCCGACGCCTTCTCCGCCGAATCCGGCGGCGCGAACGACGCCAATGCGCCTCAGCGTCGGTGGCTGACGCTGCGAGGACGCCAGCCGGCAATGCGATGCCAGCCAGTACCATCAGCGATTTTCTCAAAACTTCTCGACGGTCCATCCGGGCCCCCATTTGTTCAAGCTACTGACTTCAGGACCGCCAGACTGTGGATCAGTCTGCCGATCGAATGGTGGACAGTGACATACGCCACTACGAACAACTCCTGCTCGATTTCCGAGGCATTTGCCTTCGTTCGCATCAAGGGCATGCCTCCACGAGCACATCCGCTAGAGCACTCGGAACGTCTGCTCGCCCCGCCAACGACAATGCGCGGCGAAACAGAAACGGGGCGGCAAGGCGCTCTGCAAGACACTCAGGCCGGAGTTGGCCTGAATGAGTTCAGGACATTCAAACCGCAATGTCAATTACACAGGTCTCTGCAGTTTCTTCCCCTCCGGCGCGCCATCTCCACGCGATCCCGCACCGACTTCCCCCGCTCCACGTCGTCAGCGCCCGACCGCATACCCCTGCATGCCACGCGGGTTCGCCGCCGCCTTGAGCAGCGCCCCATCCTTCGCCGCAGCCACGAGCCGCCCCTCCGACCAGTCCTCCCCGACCTCGATCTTATGCCCGCGCCGCTTGAGTTCCTCAACCGTCGCCTTTGGCATCCGACCTTCGACCACGACGACACCGGGCCGCGCCAGACGCGGCCAGAAACTCTGCGGGAAATGCTCGGTATGGAACGCCGGAGCGTCGATCGCTTCCTGCAGGTTCATGCCCGCGTGGATGTGCCGGAGCAGCATCTGCGGGATCCACTGGTCTTGCTGGTCGCCCCCCGGAGAGCCCCACGCGAGATAGGCGTCTCCGTCACGCAGAGCCATCGTTGGCGATAGTGTCGTGCGCGGCCGCCGCCCCTCGCCGAGTGCTGCCGGGTGCTCGGCGTCGAGCACGAACATCTGGGCACGCGAGCCGAGACAGAACCCGAGCTCGGGAATGATCGGCGAACTCTGCAGCCAGCCGCCCGATGGCGTCGCCGCGATCATGTTCCCCCAGCGGTCGATGACGTCGTAGTGCACCGTGTCACCACGCGCTTCGCCGAGCCGACCGACCGTGGGCTCACCGGTTCCGAACGCGCCGACCGCCGCTCGGATCGCGTCCGACGCCCGCGTCTCCAGCGCCTTGCCACGCCCCTCGATCCGTCCCGGCCTCTGTTCGTGCGAAGCCTCACCCGTGATGAGCTTGCGCCGTGCATCGTTGTAGGCATCCGACAGCAACACATCGAGCGGCACGTCGACGAAATCGGGATCGCCGAGAAACGTGTCGCGATCCGCGAACGCGAGCTTCGCCGCCTCCACGACCGTATGGACGAAATCCGGCCCCGTGACCGGCATCTTGTCGAGATCGAAGCCCTTGAGCAGCGCCAGCTGCTGCAAAGTCGCGATCCCCTGACACCACCCACCCGGCTTCAGCACGCGATACCGGCCATAGTCATAGTGGGCCGGTGCCTCCTCGTGCGCCCGCCACCGCGCCATGTCATCGCCTGCCAGCACGCCCTTGTTCCGCCGCCCCGACGAATCCATGAGCTCCTGTGACCGCACGAACTTGTCTATGGCCTCGGCCACGAAGCCTTCCGCCCATACCAGCCGCGCACGCTCGATCTGGACGACGCGATCCCCGCCCGCGCTCTCCGCCTCCCGCAGGATCCGCTCGTAGGTATCGGCGAGCTTCTCATTGCGGAACACGGACCCGGGCGCCGGCGGACTGCCACCCGGCAGATACAGCGCTGCCGATGTCGGCCACTCCTTGCGAAACAGCTCCGCGACCGTCTGGATCGTCGCGGTAATTCTCTCGACGACTGGATAGCCATGACGCGCATAGAAGATCGCGGGCTCCAGCACTTCGCGCAGCTTCACCGTGCCATAGTCCCGCAACGCAACCATGAGCGCGTCGAACGTCCCCGGCACACACGTCGCGAGCAAGCCTGAGCCCGGAACGAGATCGAGCCCGAGCGATTTGCAGTGCGCGATCGTGAGTCCGCGTGGCGCGATCCCCTGCCCGCAGATCACCTTGATCGCGCCGGACTTCGCGTCGTGGATCATGATCGGCGCATCACCACCGGGACCGTTGAGATGCGGCTCCACGATCTGAAGCGTGAAATTCGCCGCGACACCCGCGTCGATTGCGTTGCCGCCACGCTCGAGAACACCCATCCCGACCGAGCTCGCGATCCAGTGCGTCGTTGCCACGACACCGAACGTGCCCTTGATCTCGGGCCGCGTCGTGAACGGATCGGTTGTGATGAACGACATGTGCGTCTCCTGCTCCGCCGCACACTGCGGCACACCTGCAAACAGCCAAAATCTAGACCGACGCCACGCCCCTGAACGGCGCGCGTCTGTCGCGAACGTGCCGCGCCTCCACTTCGGCGCAACCGTGCACGCCGAGCATGGCGAGATCACGATCCACTTCCGCTTTCATGATCTCGATCGCCTTCACGACGCCTGCCTGTCCGCCGACCGCCGCCGCGAAATTGAATGGCCGCCCGATGAGTGCGAAATCCGCGCCCAGCGCCAGTGCTTTCAGGATATCCGCGCCCCGGCGGATGCCACCGTCGATGATGACCGTTATACCCTTCGCAGCGTCCGCCATCTCCGGCAGCACACGCAGCGGCGCGATCGCTCCGTCGAGCTGACGTCCGCCGTGGTTCGAAACGACGATACCATCGACGCCCAGCTCCCGCGCCCGTCGCGCATCCGCCGGATTGAGCAGCCCCTTGACCACGAATGGCCCCTTCCATTGTTGACGGATGCGGCCGATATGCGCCCAGTCGAAATGATCCCGCTTGGCGAAGTCGCGTGTGACGTTCTTCGAGATGATCGGCGCGCCGCGCTCGGCGAACGAGTTCTCGAAATGCGGCATTCCGTGCTTCAGCAGTGTCTTGAAGAGCGTCCCCGTAACCCATCCCGGCCGGATCGCCCCATCGAGCGCGAGCCGCAACGTCGGCTTCAGCGGCGTCGAAAATCCCGAGCGCACATTGTTCTCGCGATTACCGAACACCGGGATGTCGACCGTTACCATCAGCGTCTCGACACCAGCCGCCTTTACGCGCGTTAGAAGCGCATCGATGCGCGCCTGGTCTCCCGGAAGGTAGGCCTGGAACCATGTCGCCGGATTGGCTGCCACGACATCCTCGAGCCGTATCAGCGAAGACCCGCTCAGGATGTTGAGAATGCCTTGCGCCTTGGCCGCTTCCGCCAGCGCTATGTCGCCGCGATAGGCGCTCATCGCCGCAATCCCCATCGGCGCTATGCCGAACGGCGCTGAATAGCTTCTCCCGAAAAGCGTGACGGCCTGGCTGCGCTGCGACACGTCGCGCGGGTTCTCTGGCAGCAGCGCCAGATCGCGATAGGCCTGCCTGTTGTCGTCGAGCGACGTGTTGTCCTGCGACGCACCTGCCACGTAGCCGTAGATCGGCCGCGGCAGCACGTGGCGCGCCATGCGCTCGAAATCGTCGAGTGACAGGCATCGGTCGAGCCGCCGTTGTCTGATCAAATTCAACAACGCCATTCCATCTCCCTCGAACTGCGACGCACCAGTAAATGATCCCGGCCGGAATTGTGCACCCGCTCTCCGTCCACGCAAGCATCCGGCCCGGACCAAAGCACAGACCGAGCGGCACCCCAGCCGTGCACCACCCGCACCCCCTTGCATATCGTCGGGGTTGTATGGTCGAAACCAGACGTGAGAAAGCACTGCCCCGGAGGGTCCGCCATGCCCAATCGCCGCGACGTATTCATCTGCGAGACCGGCCCGCGCGACGGGCTACAGATCCTCGACACCTTCGTCCCGACCGAGGTCAAGTGCCGTCTCATCGACGCGATCGTCGAGGCCGGCCTTCCCGAAGTCGAAGTCGGCTCCTTCGTCCCCGCCAAGGTCGTGCCCCAGTTCGCCGATATCGACGCCATCGTCGCCCACGCCCAGCGCCATCGCGGCCGGACCATCGTCAGCGCCCTGACACCGAACCTCAAGGGCGCCGAGAACGCACTGAAGGCCGGGGTCGATGTCGTCAATTTCGTCATCTCTGCGTCCGAAGCCCACAATCAGGCCAACGTCCGTCGCACCGTCTCTGAGCAGCTCGACGGCTTCCGTGCCGTACGCGCCGCCGTCGACGCCGTGAGCGCCGACAAGCGCCCGCACCTTCTCGGCGCCATCTCGACCTCGTTCGGCTGCTCCATCGCCGGACGCGTCTCTGAGAAGGAAGTCCTGCGTGTCGCCACCGCCTACGCGGAAATCGGCGCCGACGAAATCGCGCTCGCCGACACCGTCGGCTACGGAACGCCCCCGCTCATCAAGGCCATCGTCTCGGCCGTCCGTCGCGAGATCGGCAATCGCATCCCGCTCCGCCTGCACCTCCACGACACGCTCGGCCTCGGCCTCGCCAACGCCGCTGCCGGCCTCGAAGTCGGCATCCGGCGGTTCGACGCCGCCGTTTCTGGCCTCGGCGGCTGCCCGTTCGCCCCCGGCGCCCGCGGCAACATCGTGACCGAGGATCTGATCTTCATGCTCGAAGAAATGGGCCTCAAAACCGGCATCGACCTCGAAAAGCTCATGGCCACCCGCGCCATTCTCGTTCCGCATGTCGCAGCCCATTATCTGACCGGCCACCTCCACGAGGCGGGCATCCCCAAAGCGTTGCGGAAATCTGCATGATCGTGCCCCCCGCAGCGACAACCGCCACACTTCAACCGCTCGCGGGCGTTCGCGTTATAGAGATAAGCCAGCTGGTCATGGGGCCCAGCTGCGGCCTGATCCTTGCCGATCTCGGCGCCGACGTGATCAAGGTCGAGCCACCCGGCGGCGATCGGACACGCTTCTTCCAGGGCAACGCCTCGGGCTTCTTCGCCACCTATTGCCGCAATAAGCGCAGTCTTGCCATCGACACTTCGAGCCGCGAAGGCCGCGAAGTCCTCCTCCGTCTCGTGCGCACGGCGGACGTGTTCATCGAGAATTTCCGCCCCGGCCTCCTCGAACGCCAGGGACTGGGCCACGCTGCACTCTCAGCCGTCAACCCGCGGCTCGTCTACTGCTCGCTGAAGGGCTATCTGCCCGGGCCCTACGAGAACCGCCTCGCACTCGACGAGGTCGTCCAGATGATGGGCGGGCTCGCCTACATGACCGGCCCGCCGGGCCAGCCACTTCGTGCCGGCGCCTCCATCAACGACATCATGGGCGGAATGTTCGGCGTCATCGCCATCCAGGCCGCTCTGACCGAACGCGCCGCGACCGGACGCGGCCGCCACATCCAGAGCGCACTTTTCGAGAACAACGTTTTCCTGATGGCGCAGATGATGATGTACGAGGCGATCAACCAGAAACCGCAGCAGACCTTCGCCATCAAAAGCGCGTCGTGGCCCGTCTACGATCTCTTCGAGACATCCGACGGCAAGCAGATCTTCATCGCCATCGTCGGCGAGGACCAGTGGCGCGCCTTCTGCGAGCGCTTCGATCGCCGCACCTGGCTCACCGATCCGCGTTTCGCGAGCAAGCAGACCCGCATCGACAACCGCCCGACCCTCATACCGGAAATCGCCGTCATCGCCGGGCAATACGATGCGGCGACCCTCTCCGGCATCCTCGAAACGCTCGAACTCCCCTATGCCCCGGTGAACACCCCGAGCGCGCTCTTCGACGATCCACACCTCAACGCGTCCGGCGGATTCCATACCATCGACATCGGGGGCGGTCGACAGACCGTAACCCCCGGCCTTCCCCTCGCCATCGACGGCCATCGTCTGCCGAACCACCGCAACCCGCCCCGCATCGGCGAACACACGCACGAAATCCTCCGCGAAATCGGATATGACGCCGAAGACATCGACAGGCTCGCCGCAGCGAACATCGTCTCCCGCGATCAAGCCGTCGTTGACAACAGTGTCGCCCCTTCGTAACCCTTGCCGTACAGGGGTTATTCGCGACGTCCCCGTGAGGCGTAAGCCCAAAGTTCGCGTCCAGACACCTTCACAATGAAGGGAGGACGCGTCATGCCGTCTCCAAACGAAATCCCCACGTCCACACTCGGTCGATTGATCGGCACGCCGGAGTGTCCGGTCATCGTCGATGTACGTATCCACTCCGACTTCGAAGCCGATCCCCGCCTCATCCCCGCATCAGTGCGCCTCGACTACCGAGACGTTGCAAGCTGGGCGCGGGACTTCGGAAGCCGGTCGGTCGTCGTGAGTTGCCAGAAGGGCCTCAAACTCAGCCAGGGCGTCGCGGCATGGTTGCGCCATGAAGGCGTAGGCGCCGAATATCTCGACGGTGGCTTCGATGCCTGGAAGGCGGCAGGACTTCCGCTTTTGGATCCCGCGAAACTCGGGCACCGCGATACCGCCGGCCGCACGGTCTGGGTAACCCGCACCCGTCCGAAGATCGACCGGATCGCCTGTCCATGGCTCATCCGGCGCTTCATCGACCCCGATGCCGTGTTCTTGTTCGTCGCCCCGTCCGAAGTCGAAGCCGTCGCCGAGAGGTTCGCCGCGACACCCTTCGATATTGAAAACGTCTTCTGGAGCCATCGCGGCGAGCGTTGTACCTTCGATACCATGCTCGATGAATTCGGCCTCCGCACACGGCCGCTTTGTCATCTGGCCGACATCATACGGGGGGCGGATACGGCGCGGCTCGACCTGACGCCACAATCAGCGGGACTGCTCGCTGTTTCCCTCGGATATTCCAGAATGTACCGTGACGATCTGGAGCAACTCACAGCCGCCATGACGATCTACGACGCACTTTATCGCTGGTGCCGGGACGCAACGAGCGAAGCCCACGACTGGCCCTCACGTCCGGCGGTATCCCCATGACCGACACCGCACCCGACAACGCTCGACTTGGCGCAAAACCATCCCTCGCCGAAACCGTCAACACCTTCGGCCGCATCGGGCTTCTCTCGTTCGGCGGTCCCGCCGCACAGATGGCGCTTCTCCACCGCGTCCTTGTCGACGAGAAGCGCTGGCTGACCGAACAGCAGTACTTGAATGCCTTGAGCTTCTGCATGCTGCTTCCCGGACCAGAGGCGATGCAGCTCGCCACCTACTCCGGCTGGCTCGCACGCGGCACGCTCGGCGGCCTGATCGCCGGGCTGCTTTTCGTTCTTCCGGGAGCCATCTGCATCCTTGCGCTCTCGGCGCTGTACGCAGCATGGGGTAATGTACCGTTTGTCGAAGCGCTCTTCTTCGGCATCAAGGCGGCCGTCATCGTCATCGTCGTCGAGGCGTTGCTCCGTATCGCGCGTCGCGCCCTGAAGGCCCGAGCACACTGGATCGTCGCCGCACTGTCGTTCGTCGCGATCTTCGTTTTTTCCGTGCCGTTCCCGCTTCTGATCGCCGTCGCCGCACTCTACGGCTATTTCTCGAGCGCTTCGACACCGGTTCCGTCGGCCAGATCTGCGACAGCCCTGATTCCGTTCACCACCACACTGCGAACGGCTCTGCTTTGGTTGGCGATCTGGATTCTCCCGCTCGCCGCGATCGCACTCTGGTTCGGCACTACGCACGTTCTGAGCGGGCTTGCGCTGTTCTTCTCGAAACTCGCCGTCGTGACCTTCGGCGGTGCCTATGCCGTCCTCGCCTACATGGCGCAGGACGTCGTCCAGCGCTATGGCTGGCTCGAAGCGACCGAAATGCTCGACGGCCTCGGACTGGCCGAGACGACGCCCGGCCCGCTCATCCTCGTCGTCGAATACGTCGGCTTTCTCGCCGCCTGGCGGCACGGCGGCGAACCCGCCTGGCTCATGGGCACGCTCGGTGCCGTCGTCGCGCTGTGGGCGACGTTCGCGCCCTGCTTCCTCTGGATCTTCGCCGGCGCACCTTATGTCGACTGGATCGGCAATCAGCCCCGCCTCAGGAGCGCACTCGAATACGTCACCGCCGCCGTCGTCGGCGTGATACTGAACCTCGCCGTCTGGTTCGCGCTCCATGTCTTCTTCCGGACGGTCACGCCCACCTCACTGGGACCGGCGCGCCTCTGGTGGCCAGATGTGACGACGATCGATCTCCGCGCGCTCGCGATTGCGGGCGTATCGGCGTGGCTCCTGCTCGCGCGCCACTGGCCGATCCATTGGGTCCTCGGCATCGCCGCCAGCCTGGCACTTGTTCAGCGCTCGCTCGGCCTCTGACAGCAGAGCCCCGATCGCCGCGCCAGCCCGAGGAAGGGTCGAAATGCAAACCGCACGGTGTGCGTGCCCGCCGGCACCTGAACCGCCCGGAACAGCACGTTGGCCCGCAGCAGCGGCACTTCGCGACCGTCGATCTCTGCGGTCCACGAAGGGTGCCAGAGGTCGTTGAGAACGAGAATTCCGCCGCCCTCGCTGCGGGCTTCAACGACGACCTCGCCATTTTCGTAGTGCACGATCCGCGCCACACCCCCCGGACGCGCGCTGCCTGCAATTGCACCGGTCGGAAAGTTCTCCAGCAGCACCGTCCGCTTGGGATCGAACTCGGGCCATGCACCCGTTTCGATCAGACGCTCGAAATCCGCCGTCATCGCATCCTGCACGAACAGCACACGCGGCAACGCCCGCGCGTTCTCATAGATGCGTGTCTCACCAATCGACTTGACCAGCGTCCACGCACCCCGATCGTGCTTCGGATCGACCTTCTCGAGCGGCGCGCCAGCTGCGACGAAGCGCAGCCCCAGCATGTCGACGAGCAGGCTCGAATACGACGGCATCAGCTTCGCGAGCTTGCGCTGTTCCGCCAGTCCGACATGGTCTTCCGCCCCCGTCGCGCGCGAATAGAGTGAAAGTCTGACCGGATTGTACCCGAGCGTATTTTCGAACCCGTGCGTCAGCGACGCGTTAGGCCAGTGAAAGCCGAGACCGAGAAGTTCGATGCGGTCCCGCCGCGTCTCGTCCCTGACCTGCTTCTCTTTGAGGAGCGCGATCACCTCGTTCTTGGTGTTCGGCTCCAGAACCTCGTACATCTCGGGCGGCATCGCCGATGACGTCGATGGCCCGTTGTTCCAGGCGAGGTCGCCCGCCGTGACCCCGCCCAGCAGCATCGCCGCCACCACCGGTTCGAGCGCCCGCCGTGGCATCGCGAGAGCCAGCGCCAGCGCTGCGGTGCCAAACGCGACCGCAGCCGCAAGTAACGGCATCGGCAGAAGCCCGACCCGGTCGATGCGCAGTCCAAGCCCGAGTGCGACACCGAACGCGACGAGTACCACCGCCGCCGCGAACGCGAGTGCGTTCTCCCCCAGCGGCTCCCATGCGCGCTCGAACAGCCGATGCACCGCGTAGCCCGCGAGGACAGCACCGAGCGCCCCCATCACGAATGTCGCGTCCGCCGGCCGACGATAGAGCGACACCCCCGGCAGCACCTCGTAGAACACCCGAAAAACCGGTGTGTACCATCCGAGCGCATAAAGCGTGACGAAGACGAGCGCGACAGCGAAGAACGCGATCTCCCGGGCGCGGTACCAGCCGCGCCAGAGCGCGACGAGAATCAGAAGTGCCGGCAGCGCGCCGAGGTAGATCTGCCCCATGTTCTGCGCGATGAAGAGACCTGTATCGTGCCACGCGAAGCTCGGCGGGCCCCAGTAGTCCTCCATGCGGCCCGCCGCACCGAACACCTGCGGCAGGATCGCCGTTATCAGCAACGCCGGATGCAGCGAACCCCGCCCCGCGCCCTCGAAATCGATTGCCGGCCGGTTCGACATCCCGGCAAGTTCCGCCGTGAGCGCGATCGGAACCGCCGCGAGCGCCACCGCGACCACCCCACCGATCCCGGCGAGCCACCATGTTTCCCCGACGCGCGCACTCGGCTCGACGAGACCGGTCCATCGCGCGAGCACATACGCCGCAGTCAGATAGAGGACGAGCAGCGCCACCTGGTCCCGACCCAGCATGACCGCCGCCGCCAGCACACCGGCGACGACGGCTGCCACGACCGAGCGCCGGTCGAATGACCTGTCGATGGCCAGCATCAGCATCGGCCAGTAGGCGAGCGACAGCACCTGCCCAGTATGCTGCATCCGCCACGCCATCGACGCGCCGAAAACGAACACGAGCCCCGCCACGAGCCCACCGGCCCAGTGCCAGCCCCGATCCGTGAACCAGACGACGAGCGCGATGCCCCCCGCCAGCGCGGTCAGAAGCGTCGTCATGTCCACTGCCCAAGCGCTCGGACTTCCCGTGACGAGCGCGAGCAGCAGATACGCCGGCTGGAATATCATCGACTGCGGGTCAGCGACCTGGGGATGCCCCGAAAACACGTACGGCGCCCAGAACGGGCTTTCGCCGCGCGCCAGAGATTGTGCGAGGAACTGGATCTGGGGCTGGAAATGCGCTTTGGCGTCCCAGGGGATCGTGACCCGGCCGCTGATCCACGGCCACGCCATTGCGACCCAGCCGAGCACGAGCAGAGCAATGGCCAACACGACGTGTCGGTCGCTTTCCCCGTCTCGAACCGGAGGCCCCCCGCGGGCTCTCAAACCGACATCGTCCAGTGCCACGTTCTGCAATCCCGCGCCTGCCGAAAAACCGCCACGACCGCCACACCATTCTCGTATGGGCCGGGCCTGACACTGGTGTATAACCCGGCCGACCGCGCCCGAGGCAACTGCGGCGTGGTCCGACGGCCTCCAAGGAGGCTCACGTCACGGCAAAAACTCGCCCCAGCCCTCAGGGTCCCCGGATTTCCTCGACCTCATGACCGCCAGACCTGAATACAGCCCCGACGACGCCTTGACCCCGCTGCGCACCGCTCCCGCCGGCCGCTCCTTCGTCGTCGCCCAGCTCGGCCAGTCCCTCGACGGACGCATCGCCACGCCGACCGGCGAAAGCCGCTGGATCAACAAGGATTCTGCCCTCGATCACGTGCATCGCCTGCGCGCCGCCGTCGACGCCGTCGTGGTCGGCATCGGCACCGCCACCGCCGACGACCCCTTGCTGAACGTCCGCCGCGTCGCAGGCCGCAATCCGGCCCGCGTGGTGATAGATCCCTCGGCGCGATTGAATGCGGACCGCCGCCTGCTCGACGGCACGGATGGCTGCCGCCGCATCGTCGTCCGTTCGACCGCCTCCCCGAAAGGTGCCGACCTCCCTCACGGCGTCGAGATCATGACCGTGCCGGTCGCCGCCGACGCGCGCCTCGACCCCCGCGCCATTGTCGCCGCGCTCGCCGGCCTCGGGCTTTACAAGCTGCTCGTCGAGGGCGGTGCATGGACGGTTTCGGAGTTCATCGCCGCCGGTGCCGTCGACCGCCTTCACGTCCTCGTAGCCCCTGTCATCCTCGGCTCGGGCAAGACGGGCATCGCACTGCCACCGATCGACAAGCTGACCGAGGCGCGCCGTCCGTCGACGCGCGTCATCCCCCTTGCCGACGGCGACGTTCTGTTTGACTGTGACATGCGGTCGCAGACGGTTTGAGTCGCCACGCCCCTGTGACCCCACCAGGAGGTCCGCCATGCCTGATCGCCCGCGTTCGCCCTCGCCCGTCGAGTCCGCTCCAGTCTACAGCCCGCTCGCCCGCAGGCTGCACTGGTGGACCGTTGCCTTCGTCATGGTTCTGGTCCCTCTCGGTCTCATGATGCATCGCCGCGGCAACGAACTGAACATCTGGGACGCCACCACCAACAACATGTACTCGCTCCACAAGTTGCTGGGCTTCATCCTGCTCTGGCTGGTCGTCGTACGCCTCGTCTATCGCTTCACCAACGGCGCCCCGCCCGACGAGCCGACGCTGGAGTGGTGGCAAAAAGCTGCGTCGCACCTGACCCACTGGGGCATGTACGCCCTTCTCCTCGTGATACCAATACTGGGCTGGGTCGGCATATCCATGTTCGGTGCGACCAACGTGTTCGGCCTGTTCAATCTGCCGTCAATCGCCGCGCAAAATCAGGAAACCGCAAAACTCGTCTTCCTGTTCCACAAGTTGGCGGCGATCCTTCTGATCCTCGCCATCGTGGCTCACATCGGCGCCGCCATCTTCCATCACTTCATCCGAAAGGACGGAGTGCTCCGCCGTATGCTGCCATCGGTCGGCCGTCGCGAGTGAACCAGAGACGATAGGCCACGAAACCCGCCCTGAGATCCGCCCTGCGTCAGGATGCGCAATGGCCGGCGCAGGCCTGCGGCGGTTGAGTGCAGACATCTGCGGAAACCGGTAGGCGTGCCTCATGTCCCATCCCGACGACGTCCTGATCCATCCAAAGGCGCCCGGTCTCGCCCTCGGCATCACACGCGCGATGGTGACCGAACTCGTGCATACCTTTTACGGGAAAGTCCGCGCCGACGCCGTTCTCGGCCCGATCTTCGAAAGCCGCATCACGAACTGGACGCCGCACCTCGAAAAGCTCGTTCGGTTCTGGTGTTCGATTTCCTTGATGACCGGCGAGTATCACGGCCGTCCCATGCCGGCGCACATGAACCTCGGCATCGTCCCTGACCATTTCAGCCACTGGCTGGGACTCTGGACGGAAACGGCGAACGAAGTCTGCCCCCCACCCGCGGCGGCATTCTTCATCGAACGCGCGCACCTGATCGCCCGCTCCCTCCAGCTCGGCATCGGTCTCGTCGATCCCCTGACCAACCGGCCGCGCGACCGCATCAACTGAACTGACGAAAGCGAAGCGCGACCGATCGCCGGATCGGCCGCGCCCGTCCCTCTCATGTCCGCATCACGCCGCGTGCGGCGCCGGTGCTGCGTCGTCGGTCGCCGGAGGAGGCAGCGGCCGGTTGTCGTCACGCAACACGATATAGATCGCGGGGATCACGAGCACCGTCAGCAGCGTCGACGAGACGAGACCGAACAGCAGCGAAATCGCGAGCCCCTGGAAGATTGGATCGAACAGGATCACCGCCGCCCCGATCATCGCCGCGACCGCCGTCAGCAGGATCGGCTTGAACCGGATCGCCCCCGCCTCGAGCAGCACCTGCCGAAGCGGCAGACCTTCGCTGCTCCTGTGCCGGATGAAATCGACGAGCAGGATTGAGTTCCGAACGATGATGCCGGCGAGCGCTATGAAACCGATCATCGACGTCGCCGAGAACGGCGCCTGGAACATCCAGTGACCGATCATGATGCCGATCAGCGTCAGCGGCACCGGCGTGAGAATGACCAACGGCAGCTTGAACGACTTGAACTGCGCAACCACCAGGATGTAGATGCCGAGCAGTGCCACACCGAACGCCGCGCCCATGTCGCGGAACGTGACCCACGTGACTTCCCATTCCCCGTCCCACAGCAGGATAGGCTTGCTCTCGTCCTGCGGCTGACCATGCAGTGCGATCTCCGGCCTCGGCAGATTACCCCAGTCCTTGGCCTTGATCGCATCGGCGACCGCAAGCATGCCGTAGAGCGGCGCTTCGTACGCCCCGGCAAGCTCCGCCATCACCATCTCGGCCGCCTTGCCATTGTGCCGGAAGATCGGCAGCGACGCCGCATCGGTCTTGATGCTCACGACATCGCCGAGTTCCACGATCGAGCGCTCCCCGGGCAACGCGTTCGCCGGCACCGGCGTCGACAACAGCCGCGCAGTCAGCGACAGCTTGTCCTTCGGCAACTGCACCGCGATCTCGATCGGATGCCGCCCCCCGCCACGATGCGAGTAGCCGACGGGCACACCCGACAACAGCGCCTGCACAGTGTCGTAAACGTCGCGTTCCTCGACCTTGAAATATTCGAGATTGTCCTGGTTGATCACGATACGCAGGCGCGGTGCGGGCACACCGAAGCTGTCGTCGTCGTCGACGATGAACGGTATCGATTTGAAGATCTTCCGCACCTCGCGCGCCACCGCCCGGCGCGTCTCCGGATCAGGCCCATAGATCTCCGCCAGCAGCGTCGCCAGCACCGGCGGTCCGGGCGGCACCTCGACCACCTTGACCGACGCCCCTTCCGGCAGCGCGATCGCCTTGAGCCGCTCGCGCACGTCGATGGCGATGTCGTGGCTCGTCCGCTTGCGGTCGTGCTTGGCGACGAGATTGATCTGAAGATCCCCCTGCTCGGGCTCGCTCCTCAGATACGAATGCCGCACGAGGCCGTTGAAGTTGAACGGTGATGCAGTCCCCACATAGCTCTGGATCGACGCGAGTTCCTTGAGCGAGCCGAGCTGGCGCGCAGCAGCATCGAGAACCCGGTCCGTCTCCTCGAGCGACGACCCGCGCGGCAGATCGACCACCACCTGCAATTCCGACTTGTTGTCGAAAGGCAGCAGCTTGACCGTCACCCACTTGAGCCCGAACAGCGTGAGCGAAGCGATCGTCGCAACCCCGACCGCGATGAGAAAACGCCATGCCTTCCCGCGCGTTTCGAGGATGGGCCGTGCCACCCGTACATAACTCCGCCCGAGCCAGCCCCCGTCATGGGCATCGTGCCCGCCATGCGCGACCGTGTTCGACGCGAACTTCAGCATCAGCCACGGCGTGACGATGACCGCCACGAAGAACGACAGCACCATTGCCGCCGACGCATTCGCCGGAATGGGCGCCATATACGGACCCATGAGCCCCGACACGAACAGCATCGGCAACAGCGCCGCCACGACAGTCAGCGTCGCCACGATCGTCGGATTGCCGACCTCCGCGACCGCCTCGATGGCCGCCTGCGAGCGGCTGCGGCCGTCGTTCATGGCCCAGTGCCGTGCGATGTTCTCGATCACGACGATCGCGTCGTCCACGAGAATGCCGATCGAGAAGATCAATGCGAATAGGCTCACGCGATTGATCGTGTAACCCATGATGTACGACGCAAAGAGCGTCAGCAGAATGGTCGTCGGGATGACGATGAGAACGACACCCCCCTCGCGCCAACCGATCACGAAGCCCATGAGCAGCACGATGGATATCGTTGCCAGCGCGAGATGGAACAGCAGCTCGTTGGCCTTCTCGTTCGCCGTCTCGCCGTAGTCGCGCGTGACGAGGATTTCGACGTCGGCCGGCAGCATCGTCTTTGATAGCTCCGCAACGCGATGGCGGATGCGCTCGGAAATGACGACCGCGTTCGCGCCCGCGCGCTTGGCCAGCGCGACGGTCACGGCCGGCACGCGGTCCATCGAACCGTCCTTGGCCGAACGGTAGTGCCAGGCTTGCCGTTCGAGCGGCTTCGATCCAATTACGGTCCGCGCCACGTCCTTGACGTAGACCGGCCGGCCGTCGCGCGTCGACAGCAGCAGCAGCCCGATATCGGGTACCCCCCTGAGCGTCTCGCCCGCACTGACGGGAAGACTGCGGTTCTGGTCGCGCACGCGCCCGGCGGGGAAGGAACGGTTCGCTTCCTTCACCTTGCCGATGAGCTGCGCCAGCGTGACGCCGTAGAGCGACAGCTTCTCGGTATCGGGCTCGACACGGATCTGGTCGGGCCGCCCCCCGACCATGTAGGAGAGGCCGACGTCGTCGAGCTTTGCGAGTTCGGTGAGGAGGTTTTCCCCGAGGTGATAAAGCGCGGAGTCCTGATAGCGCTCTGCCGCCCCCGGCTTCGGTGCGAGCGTCAGCGTCAGGATGGCCACGTCGTCGATCCCGCGCCCGACGATCATCGGCTCCGGAATTCCGGTCGGAATCCGGTCCAGATTGGCGCGGATCTTCTCGTGCACGCGGACGATGGCTTCGTCCGACTTCGTGCCGACGATAAACCGCGCAGTGAGCACGACGCGATCGTCGAACGTATTCGAGTAGACGTGCTCGACGCCCTGAATCGCCTTGACGATCGTCTCGAGCGGCTCAGTGACGAGGCGCACCCCGTCTTCGGCCTTCAGACCGTCGGCCCGAACGAACACGTCGACCATCGGCACCGAGATCTGCGGCTCTTCCTCGCGCGGCAGCGCCATCAGTGCCACCAGACCGAGAGCCAGCGACGCCAGCAGAAACAGCGGCGTCAGGGGCGAACGGATGAACGCCTTCGTCAATCGTCCGGATATACCGAGATATTGGTCACCTGCCTCGTTTTCCCCGCTCATGACTTCGACTCCGGCCTGACGATGACGTCACCGTCCTTGAGACCGGCGAGCACTTCGACGCCGCGCGCGCCCCCTGGTACTACGGCCCCTTCACCGAGCTGCACGACCGTATCGACGACAGCGCCCCCGGCGCCTTTGACGCGCACGAAATCGAGCCCGAACCTGCGGAAAGAGAAGCCTTCGGGAATGATGAAAGCAGTCCTCTTGCCCGCGGAGATCCAGACAGCCGTGCGTTCACCGACGAAATAGTCACCGAGGTTCTGAACCTCCGCATCAGCCAGCACACGCCCGCCCTGCAGCTCCGGGTAGACCTGGAAAATCCGCCCTGTTGACTGCGCGGTGCCTGAACTCCCGAGACCTCGCTCGCCGAGCCGCACAGTGTCGCCCACCTTCATGAAACGCGCATGCCGCTCCGGCAGCTCGAGACGCAAGAGATAAGCGTTTGCCGCGATCGTCGCGATGCTTTCACCCGCCATGACGACGCTGCCCTCGGTCACCGGTACCTTCAGCACCCGCCCGGCGGCAGGCGCGAGAACCTGGCCTTCCTCGACCTGCTGTTCGGCCACGAGCCGCTCGGCCCGCGCCGACTTGAGCTCGTTCGTCGCGACGTCGAACGCTGTCTTGACCTGATCGACACGCGCTTGCGGCGACACGCCCCGCTGCTTCAGCTGCTCGACCCGCTCGAGTTCTGCCGCAGCCGTCTGCACGCGCGACTCGAGCCCGACGATCTGGGCGTCAAGCGCACGCATCTTGAGAGCGATCTTCGGATCAGCCACTGTGGCAAGAACCTGACCGGGTTCGACATGCCGGCCCTCGTCGACCTTGAGGCTCACGACAGTGCCGGGCGTCCGCACGCGCGCCTCGATTCGGTCCTTGCTCCGAACGGTTGCATAAACCGCCTTGAGATCGTCGATCTCGCCGGATCTGACGGTGAAGGAGTCAGCCTGTGCGAGGGCCACGCCGCACAGTGCGAAAGACGCCCCGAGTGCCAGAAGCCCGCCTGAAATGCCGCCGTATCGACCCGCCATGACATCCTCCAATTCAATTCGCTTGACACATATATGAGGTTTGCCTAAATTAGCAAGCATGAATATAACAGATCTGACGACAAAGAGCGCCGACGCATCGCAACTTCTCACCATGCTGGCGAACCCGGCACGGCTGCAGATCCTGTGTGAATTGCACCACGGCGAGCGTTCGGTATCCGCACTCGAAGCCGTTGTCGGCCTCAGCCAGTCGGCGCTCTCCCAGCACCTCGCGAAGCTGCGCGCGTCCGACATCGTCAAGACGCGGCGCGACGCCCAGACGATCTACTATTCCATCGCTGACGAGAGGGCACAGCGCATCCTCGCCCTGCTCTACGAGATGTTCTGCTCAATTCCGAACGACAAGACACCATCAAGGAGATCAAAATGACCATCGACCGAGCCGTCATCGCATTTGCCGGCTTCATGATCATGGCCACGCTGCTGCTGGCCCACTACCACAACCCGCTCTGGATCTGGTTCACCGCCTTCGTGGGCTTCAATCTCTTCCAGTCTGCGTTCACTGGCTTCTGCCCGCTTGCCATCGTCCTGAAGCGCTTCGGCCTCAAGGAAGGCGCCTGCTTCCGCTGATCGCGCGATCCTCTGACATGGCAACGGCGAGGGCGCGATGCGCTCTCGCCGTTTGTCATGCTGCGGCCACGACTGTCCTCACGCCTTTTTCGGCATGTCGACCAGCAGCGAGCCGACCCGCTCCATCGCCTTGCGGATGTTCTCGACCGAGTTCGCGTAGGAAAAGCGGATGTAACCTTCGCCGTGGACACCGAAACTCGTGCCCGCGACCGTTGCGACACCAGCCTTCTCCAGCATCGCGTTCTGCAGCTCGCGCGCGCTCAGGCCCGTCCCCGTGATGTTCGGGAAGGCATAGAACGCCCCACCCGGATTGACGCACGTGACTCCAGGCAGCTGATTGAGCAGCCCGACGATCACGCGCCGGCGTTCGTCGAACGCCTTCACCATAGTGTGCACTGCATCCTGCGGCCCGTCGAGCGCGGCGATCCCTGCAAACTGCGTCGGCGCGTTGACGCAGCTGTGGTTGTTGACGCACAGCCGCGTCACGTGCTCGACGAGCTTGTCCGGCCAGATCGAGAACCCGAGCCGCCAGCCGGTCATCGCGTACGTCTTCGACCAGCCGTCGAGAATGATGAGCCGATCACGGATCTCCGGGAAGCGCAGGAAGCTCACGTGCTCCTGCCCGTCATAGAGCATCTGGGAATAGATCTCGTCCGCCATGATCGCGACGTTCGGGTGCTTCTCGAGCCCCTTCACGAGTTTGCGGATCTCCGCCTCGGGCACCGCGCCTCCGGTCGGATTGCCCGGCGTGTTGAGAATGATGAGACTGGTATTGGGCTTGATCTGGGAAAGCACTTCGTCGGCCGAGAACGCGAACCCGTTCTTCTCCCGGAGTGCGATCGGCACGGGCGTCGCTCCGGTGTACTGGATCATGGACCGATAGATCGGAAACCCGGGATCGGGATACATGATCTCCTTGCCCGGAGTGCCGAACATCAGGATGGCGAAGAACATCGTCGGTTTTCCGCCCGGCATGATGACGACGTTGCCCGGATTGACCTCCACGCCGTGACGCTTCTTCAGGTCCCGCGACACCGCTTCGCGCAGCGGCAGGATGCCGTTCGCCGGCGTGTAGCCGTGCTGGCCGTCCCGCAATGCCTTGATGGCCGCCTCGACGATATGCGGCGGCGTCTTGAAGTCGGGCTGACCGATGCCGAGGTTGATGATGTCCTTGCCTTTGGCTGCGAGATCGGCAGCCCGGGCAAGCACTTCGAATGCGGTCTCCGTTCCGAGCCGGCTGAGGCTGTCGGCGAGTTGCAGCATAGGCGTAATCCCCCTTTTGCGCTGATGCCGGTGCCCTGCGGCGCCTGCCGGCGTCTGCGACGTTACGAGTGGTGTTGGACGGGTTATGGACCAGCGCGCCTGAGCTGAAAAGGCGAAAACCCGTATCCTGCTCTGCGGTTCAAGACGGCAGAGCGTCGGACGCGGGAACCCGTTCCCTTGCCGGTTGACGCGATGCCGCCGGCTTGCGATCACGACCCCGCCGCCGCGCCGGCTGCCCGGAACCCCCGCCATGCGAACTTTCGACGTCGACATTCTGATCGTTCCCGGCTGGACCAATTCCGGCCCGAACCACTGGCAGACCCGCTGGCAGGCGCGTCTCAAGACCGCCCGTCGCGTCGAACAGGACGACTGGGACAAGATCGATCTCGACCGTTGGACGAACCGGCTCGTCGAAGCCGTCGCAGCCTCCTCCAAGCCAGTCGTTCTCGTCGCCCATTCCTGTGGCGTGCCGACGGTCGCCCACGCCGCCCCGCGTTTCCCCGACGGCCGCGTCATCGGCGCATTCCTCGTTGCCCCCGGCGGCGAGGCCGAAACGCGCGCCATCCCCGGCATGGACGCCCGGTTCACTCCGTATCCGCGCGATCCGCTTCCGTTCCCCTCGCTGCTCGTCGCGTCGAGCAACGACCCGTACTGCTCGATGACGGAAGCGGGCGAATTGGCATTGTCGTGGGGATCCGCACTGATCGATGCAGGCGATGCCGGACACATCAACACCGCGAGCGGCCACGGCCCCTGGCCAGAGGGCGCGATGCGGTTCGGCTGGTTCCTGAAACAGCTGGGCAAGGCCGCGGCACGCTGAACTTCTGGGCCGCAATGCAACGAGCCCCGCCGATGGCCGGCGGGGCTCGTCGTCATAAACAGCACACAGCCGTCAAAACGGCCGCGCGTCGCGCATCAGGTCGCTGACTTCTCGATGTCGGAAACCGCCTTGGCCAGGAATTCGCCCATCTTGTTGCGAATTTCGTCGGCACTGACCGCGACACCCTTGGCGTCGAAATCACCCTTCACCTTGCGCACCACGTCGTCGTCGCCCGCTTCGGCGAGATCGGCCTTGCGCACGGCCTTGATGTAATCTTCGAGTTCGGCGCCGCTGAACCCGAGCTTCGCGCCGGCCCATTCGCCGAGCATCTTGTTGCGCCGCGCTTCGGCCTTGAACTTGAGGTCGGCGTCATGCGCGAATTTCTTCTCGAAACCCTTCTCGCGCTCGTTGAAGGTGCTCATAGGTCACTGTCTCCTCGGATGAATTGAACGCCGTATTGAACTTACCTGTCATGAGTTGCATCGCCAGCGCCTGCCGACTCGCTGCACCCCAATCCGTATCTCGTGCTTAGTGTGGGATATTGCCTCATGAATTTCAAGCACTTGCAATTACCACGCACGCGATGCTTCCCGCCGGCCGGCGTGTTTGCCGCTTGCCGGGGTAACGGGTGTTAACATTGTGTCGCCCCCCGTCCTCCGCTAGACTCCTTTTGACACTTTCGCCACCCTAAATCAGCCAGACGAAGACCGACAGGGCGGTCCGGCAGACCGAACCGGACGCGTCGCGGCTGTTCGGGGCTAGGCGAAACGAACCTGCCCGACGCATGCGATCCGCGATCCGGATTGGTGGCCACCAGACCAGAGTCCCTCGCAGAACGACAGACCGCCGGAACGACAGACAAACAGACAAGATGACATCGAGCAGTACGCATCAAGAAAGGTTCAGCCAATGAACAAGCGGCGTCGCATCTACGAAGGCAAGGCCAAGGTGCTCTACGAAGGCCCCGAGCCCGGCACGCTCGTCCAGCATTTCAAGGACGACGCTACCGCACTCAATGGCAAGAAGCACGAGCAGTTCGAGGGCAAGGGCGTCCTCAACAACCGCATTTCCGAGTACATCTTCACCAAACTCGGCGAGATCGGTGTGCCCACGCACTTCATCAAGCGCATCAACATGCGCGAACAACTGATCCGCGAAGTCGAGATCATCCCGCTCGAGGTCGTCGTCCGGAACGTGGCCGCAGGCTCGCTGGCGACGCGCCTCGGCCTCGAAGAAGGCATGCAGCTGCCCCGCTCGATCGTGGAATTCTACTACAAGCAGGACAAGCTCAACGACCCGATGGTTTCCGAGGAGCACATCACGGCCTTCGGTTGGGCCACCCCCGCCGAGATCGACGAGGTGATGTCGCTCGCCCTGCGCATCAACGACTTCATGGTCGGCCTGTTCCTCGGTATCGGCATCCGCCTCGTCGACTTCAAGATCGAGTTCGGCCGCCTGTACGACCAGGAGCAGGTCCGCATCGTGCTCGCCGACGAGATCAGCCCCGACAGCTGCCGCCTCTGGGACGCCTCGACGGGCAACAAGCTCGACAAGGACCGTTTCCGCCGTGACATGGGCGGCGTCCTCGAAGCCTATCAGGAGGTCGCCCGCCGCCTCGGCGTCCTCAACGAGGCGCCGCGGACCAAGACCGCCGGGCCGGTGCTGGTCTCCACCAACGGCCAGAAACCCAATTGACTGCACCTCGTGCGCTCGTCGTAACGGGTGCACGTGCCGGACCCGGCCACGAGGTCGACCGGCAAGACGGCTAAAGACGCCGACAGGACAAAGGGCCGCATCCCCGCTGAAAACGGGTGTGCGGCCCAGCGCTTTCCGGCCCCGCACGGCAGGTCTTGTATATCGACTTCAATTCCAGCAATAAGGGCCGCGATCGCGACTCGGGCCGTCCAGGCTGCCGCCCGGCGCGCAGAAGGCCGGGAGACTACCGATGAAAGCTCGCATCCGCGTCACCCTCAAGAACGGCGTGCTGGACCCCCAGGGCAAGGCCATTGAGAACGCCCTCGGCGGCCTCGGGATCGCCGGCGTTGCCAGTGTCCGCCAGGGCAAATACTTCGAGGTCGATCTGACCGGCACCGACGAGGCCGCAGCCCGCACGACGGTCGAAAAGATGTGCAAGGACCTCCTCGCCAATACCGTGATCGAGAACTACGCATTCGAGATCGACAAATGACGCGCCTGTTGCCGATCAGCGCTCTTCTGGCTCTCCTCGTCGCCGGATCGGCTCTGATAGCCACCCGCGCGTTGGCGCGCGACATCGTCAATACCGACCTCAGATACTCGGTCGCCATTCCGGATACGTGCTCCGTCGAGCAGACGACGGGCACCATCGAAGCTGTCTGCGCCACCGCGCCCTCCGCCGCCGGCAAGCCGGCCTCCCAGAAGGCTGCATCGTTCTTCCTCGAACTCGACGCCGAGATCGTCCCGCCCGATGCCAGACCCTATGGCGATGCAGAGTTCCGCGCCGACATCCCCGATGCCGTGTGCGGCGCCGGCGAACCTGCTGACGTCCGCATCGACAACGTGGCGGAAACGCCGGTCGGCTCCGCGCGCGTCTTCACCGCGTCTGTCGTCTGCCCCGCGATCCCCTTCCTCGGGCTCGAACAGCGCCGCGCCGCCGTCCGCTACGTGATCGCGCAGAAGATGCGCTATCGCCTCATGTATCGCGCACCAGTCTCGATGTATGACACCCATGCGGCGACCGGCCGCGCCTTCCTCGCCAGTTTCAAGACAACCGCGGAGTGACACCATGAGGGCGTCCGTCGTCGTTTTCCCAGGCATCAATCGCGAAACCGACGTGGCCGACGTTCTCGACGCCGTCACCGGTCACAAGACGCAGATGGTCTGGCACGCCGAACCCGAGGTGCCGAAATCCGACATCATCGTCCTTCCCGGCGGGTTTTCCTACGGCGACTACCTTCGTTGCGGTGCCATGGCGGCGCATTCGCCGATCATGAAGGACGTGATCCGCAAGGCGAAGGCGGGCGTCCCGGTCATCGGCATCTGCAACGGCTTCCAGATCCTGTGCGAAGCCGGGCTTCTCCCCGGCGTCCTGCAGCGCAACGCCTCGCTCAAGTTCATCTGCAAGGACGTCTGGCTGCGCGTCGACAATGCCTCGACGGTTTTCACGAGCCGCTACCAGAAAGGCGAGATCGCACAGATGATCTGTGCCCACGGCGACGGCAACTATTTCGCCGACACGGACACCCTCGACCGTCTCGAAGGCGAGAACCGCGTTGTCTTCCGCTATGCCGACCGGCACGGCCGGATCACCCCCGAAGCAAACGCCAACGGCGCCCAGCGCAACATCGCCGGCATCTGCGATCCCACCGGTCGCATCGTCGGCATGATGCCGCATCCGGAGAACGCAGCCGAAGAGGCGCTCGGCTCGATCGACGGCCGGCGGGTCTTCGAAAGCGCGCTGTCCTTCGCAGCCTGAAACCAGACATTTGACGCGGCCTTTCGACGGGGTCGGAGCACATGCCTCTCCTGCGCCGCGATGCCTACCTGTTGTCGCTCCGAACGGGACGGTGGCGCTGGTATTGGGCTTTGGTCGGCACTGTGCTTGTGGGCGTGGGATACGTCACGGCGTTGTCAGGTCTCGCCAAGCTGACCGGCCTCATGCAGTCCACGGCAGCGACCGGCGATAAGACTGACAACGTCACATCCGCAGCCGGCACGGACGAGGACCTCCGCCTGCTCGTCCCCGGCGATCTCGACACCTATGTGATCCTGATCGCAGCATTTCTCCCGCTCACCCTCGTCTCCATCGGCGTCTATCGCATCTGGCACGGTCGCCGCTGGGGCGACTGGCCATTCCGGCGGGGTCGCGCAGGCGCACTGAAGGACTTCTCACGGTCGGCAATCGCGTTTCTCGTCGTGGTGTCCGGAGGATATGCGATGGCAGCACTGCTGCACCCGGACCGCTTCGCCGTCGTCGACAGAACCGCCGCCCACATTCCCTGGCTCGTCCTCGGCTGCCTCGTGATCTTCGTCCAGGCCTTCGCCGAGGAAGTTGCCTTCAAGGGTTACCTCTACCGCGTCTGGGGCGCGGTCTTTCCTTATCGCTGGCCCCTAGTCATCGCTCTGTCCCTGGCCTTCACAGCCCTGCACTGGGACAACACCGACTTCGCCCGCGATCGCGGCATGGCGATCGTGCAGTTCATGGTCGGAAGCGCAATTTCGTACTGGCTCTACATGCGCACCCGTAGCCTCGCCGCCCCGACCGGCCTTCACTGGGCCAACAACGTCTTCGCCATGCTGATCCTGGCATCGGCCCCCGGCGAATTCGGCGTTTCCGCGTACGCCACTTACACAGACCCCGTTCTGGCGGCCGGACGCTCGAACCTGACCGACCTCGAAGCCTGGACCGCCCTGATCCTCGGCAACGCGACATTCCTCGCACTCGTGGGCCTCCGTGCCTCGCCGCTCTACGTTCCACCTTACGAAAGTGTTGACGCTTCGGAGCCGCCCCCGCCCTCGAGCCAGGACCGTCCAGCGACGGCCTGAACAAAGGCCTGAAACGGCCGGGCGCGCTATACCGCCTGTTAGCCAGACCGCGCTAGGATACCCGCATGGCCGTCATCGAACGTCACAGAACCTGGCTGCAGCGACTGACCGGAACAGGGTATCCGGGCGGCCGTAAGCCCGCGCCCGAACGACACCGCGCCACTTATGTGAGCACTGAGAAAACGTCGCTCCCCGGAAATACGCCCGTTCCGAATTTTGGCAGGCCAAAAAGCACGGGCCAGTTCCCGATGATCGCCGCCGCAGCAGCGGTGATGGCGGCAGCCGCCGTAGCGACCATTTTCGTGACCGGGACACCTGTCGTCGGTATCGGCGGGCGTGTCGGCCGCACACTGGTCGACCTCATGCCAGTCATCTGGGGCCTGCTGGTCCTCGGAGGTGTGCTGTTCGCGCGTTCGCTCATACGAAAAGTCGTGCGCAATGCCGCCAGCACGGCCTGGACGACATTGCGTGAAAACGCCCAGCCAAAATCGCCCTGGTCCTCTGCCGACCGTCCGGCATCGCCAGATCCGTCCAAGGCCGGGACCGGATCTTCGAAAGCACCACCGAATCTCCTCGGCACCATCGTCGGCTTCTTCATCACGGTATGGTTCGTCATCCCCGTCTGGAGCACCGTGCTCTGGAACCTGGGCCACGCTCGAAGCGGAGCACTGTCCCTGCTGCCGATGGTTCTTTTTGCCGTCTGGGCCTGGCGGCGACACGGCACGCGCACCTGAGTAGCCCCGCCATGTTCGGGCGTCCGTTCCCTGAAGGCCCAGTGCCGTGAACAACCGCCGCGCCGCCGTCAACTTCGTCCTCGTCACCGCGCTGCTGGATATCATGGCCCTCGGCCTGATCATCCCCGTGCAGCCGAAGCTGGTCGAAGAATTCCTCGGCGGCGACACCCGGCAAGGCGCCGTTGTCTTCGGACTGATGGCCACGGGCTGGGCGCTGATGCAGTTGATCTTCCAGCCCATACTCGGGGCCCTGTCCGACCGCTATGGCAGACGCCCCGTACTGCTCTTTTCAAATCTGGGACTGGGTCTCGACTACATCCTGATGGCGATGGCGCCATCCCTCGCCTGGCTGGTCGTCGGCCGCCTGCTCTCGGGCATCGCCGCTGCGACCTTTTCCACCGCCAACGCCTACATCGCCGACGTCACCCCGCCCGAACGGCGAGCTGCCGAGTTCGGCAAGATCGGTGTCGCCTTCGGCATCGGATTTGCTCTCGGGCCAGCCCTCGGCGGCGTCCTAGGTGCAGCCGATCCGCGCCTCCCGTTCTGGGTCGCGGCCGGCTTCAGTCTGCTCAATGCACTCTACGGATATTTCATTCTGCCCGAGAGCCTGCCGCCCGAACACCGGAGACCCTTCCGCCTCCGCGCCGCCAATCCGATCACCGCCATGACAATCCTGACGCGCGACCGCGTCATGATTTCGGTGTCCGCCACGCTGTTTCTCTATGCGTTGGCGAACACTGCGCCGCCTGCGCTCTTCGTCTTTTACGCCTCGCACCGCTACGGCTGGACCTCCGTCGAGACCGGCTACGCGCTGGCCTTCGCCGCCGTCTGCCTCGCAATCGTTCAGTCGAGCCTGATCGGCCCCGTCACCGCCCGACTGGGCGCACGCCTGACGCTGATAGTCGGACTGGGCGCCGGAGCCACGGGCTTCCTTTTGCAGGCCGCCGCAACGACACCGCCTTTGTTCCTCGCAGGCTTCGCCGTGTTCGCACTATGGGGTTTCATCGGCCCTGCGGCCCAGCACATGCTGACCGCCCGGATCGGACCCGACGAGCAGGGCCATCTTCAGGGCGCGCAGGGCTCCGTCACCTCGATTGCCAATCTGGCCGGACCGCTGCTTTTCACGAGCGTGTTCTCCTGGTCGATCGGAGCGTCGCAACCGGAATGGATGTCCGGTGCCGCCTACACGATCGCGGCCACGTGCCTTCTGCTGGGAGCGCTGATCGTTGCCGCCGGCACCCGACCGGACCGAAAAAGAACCGCATCTGCCGGCTGACCGCGTCAGAACATCTGCCGCGGATCGAACGTGACAACCATATGCTCCCATCCCCCGCTGTAGAGATCGGGCGGCATGGACGAGTACGGCTGGCACTGGATCAGCGCGCGCACAGCACTGTTGGCGGCATCCTGTCCGAGCGGCCCGGGCGCGGTTGCAATTACCTTGGGCTCACCGACGATCTGACCGCTTTGCGACAGTCGTACCTCGACCCGGACGACCAGCTGGTCGACACCTTCGAGGCCCGCATTGATGTTCCAGCACCGGCTCACTGCCTGCTTCATGAGGAGCCCCAGCATCGATGCCTGATTGGCCGTCAACTGGCTGTCGCGCCCCTCGGGCGCTCCGGCGATCGGTCCCTTGGTCTTCGAAGGTACGTCCGTCTTTGCCCCTGCGACCTGTGCCGGCCGGGGTCTCTCGCGGCTGATGAGTGCCTTCTGTTCGGCGGATGCGTCGGGTGCCTGCTTGAGAGCGCTCTCGACGATACTCGACAGATCCTTTTTCTGGGCTTCCCGCGCTTTTGCATCGGCTCTGGCCTTGGCGTCGGCCTTCGCTTTCGCATCCGCTTTGGCCTTCGCATCAGCCCTTGCCTTGGCATCAGCCTTGGCCTTCGCATCAGCCGCGGCTTTGGCATCGGCCGCTGCCTTCGCATCCGCCTCTGCCTGCTTCAGCTTTTCCGCGAGCGCCCGCTCGTCCTCCGCTGACGGCTTGGGGTCCGGCTTCGGCTCGGGCGGCAGTGCCGCGATCTTCCTTGCAATGTCGTCGGCCGCCGGAGGTGCCGGCGTCGCAGCCTTCACCGGCGGCGGCGGATCGGCGGCCGGTGGTGGCGGTGGCGGAGGTGG
>DAOMWV010000002.1:0-49815 GCA_035436725.1 Hyphomicrobiaceae bacterium | reverse complement strand
ACCGGCGGAGTGACGCCCATGCCGAAAACCGCCGCGCTGCTTCGTGCATCAGCGCTTTCGATCCTGCTCGCGTCAGGTGCCCAGGCCATCGAGCCCGGCGAGCGCCTCTCCGACCCTGCACTCGAATCCCGCGCCCGCGCCCTGTCGGCCGAGCTCCGTTGCCTCGTCTGCCAGAACCAGTCCATCGACGACAGCAACGCCCCGCTCGCCAAGGACCTGCGCCTTCTCGTCCGCGAGCGCATCACCGCCGGCGACACTGACAAGGACGTGCTGAAATTCGTCGTCGCCCGCTACGGCGATTTCGTCCTCCTGCGCCCGCCGTTCAATCTCATGACACTCGCCTTGTGGCTGACGCCGCTTCTGGCGCTGATCGGCGGCGTGATCGCATTCCGCCGGAGCTTCGCCGCACTGGCCCGCTCGTCTCCCGGCGAACAGCCGCTCTCCGACGCAGAACGGCGCCGTCTCGACGAGATTCTCCGCCAGCCTCCCGACAAGTCCGTCTGACGTCCGCGCTCAACGCGCCTTCTGTGCCGTTCGCACCTCGTCCAGGAGCGCGCGTGTTGCGAGCCCCAGCGCCGGCCGCTGCCGGCTCGTCTCGAACCGCTCGATTGCCGCCCTCAGTTCAGCACCGTACGTTCCGTCGAGCGCGCCGCCGTAGAGACCGAGATCTTTCAATCCGCCCTGCAACTCGCGGATGCGCGCCGGCCCGACCAGGATCTCCGCCGACCGCATTGCCGCGATGGCACCCGTGAAGGCCCGCGAGGCGACACCTGTGTTCGCAATCGTGTCGGATGCCAGCTTGCGCGTCACCTTCCCATCCTGCGTCAGCACCCGCGACAGAACGTACGTTCCGACGTTGATCCCGACGACGCGCGGACCCTGCGGCGCCTGCCGGAACAACGGCGATCCCGACGACGCCCCGCCCGTATCGCACGTATGCAGCACCAGCGCCTCCGATCGCGAAAAATCGCGCGCTATCTGTGCCGGTGTCACAGATCCGAACGTCTTCTCCGCCACACACGGCTGCGAATAGGCCGGTCGCCACTGCTGGTAATCGCGATGGAAGGAGAGCTGAAAGAAGTGTCCCGCCTTCGACGCTGCAATCACCTGATCGGGTGTTGCCGCCTCGACCTCGAGTGCATGCCCACGGCAGACCGGCTTCGACAGCTTCACCACCGCCCAGTCGCTCGTCGCGTCGATCGGCGGTGTCGTCGAAAGTGACATCGCTCCGCTGGCGATGTGCTGCCCCGCCGACCCCGTATCAAACCCGGCGATGCGGGCATAGTCGCGGCGCACGTCGTAGTTTCGCGCGAACCAGAAATCCTGCAGACGCGGCTGCTTGTCGCTCGCGGGCTTGTAAAGGCAGTGTGCCGCCGTCGCGATGAGTCCGGCATCGACACAGAATGCCGTGCACACCGTACGCGTTCTGAGATTGAAGAGGACACCGAGGCCCTCGCGCACCTTGCTGAGCGACTGTGGCAGGGCGATGCGGTCGTCCTTCCCGAAGACCGCGACCGGCATGGCCCGGCCGATCGAGCCGCGGGGCTGATCCAACCCGGTGACCGGCTGCGCGAGGGCATGGCCTGCCGGCGTCGCAGTCAGCACGAACAGGGCAGCGACACCTGCCGCCCTGCAGCCGATCCGCGCGCGCGTGTCAGAACGAGAGCCGATCTGGCGCCTTTGGCACCCGTATCCGGACATGACAGCCTCTAAATCGACCTCGACCGGCCCGACTATTACCAAATTTTAATCCCCCAGAAAGCCCAGCGTAAGGCAACATGCACTACATCGTAGGCAACAGCCGGGCCGCGACCTGCTTTCGCGAACGCTGCCCGGCCTGGACATAATCGCCAGGAAATCCAGGAGACCATGATGCGCCCCCACCAGTTTCGCCTGACCGGCTCCCGCGCCGCGATATTCGCCGCCGCCGGCCTCGCACTATTCGGCGGCCTTGCGCCCAGCGCGCCGGCCATGGCCCAGACCGTCCAGAACGTCCAGTTCGTGCCGGGACGTGGCAACACACCGGCGAGCTTTGCCGACATCGTCGATCGCGTGAAGGGCGCGGTCGTTTCCGTGCACGTGACCGGCGGCGGCAATCGGGTCGCGCAGAACGAGCCGCGCCAGAACCCGCGGCGCAACCAGCCGAACGCGCCCTTCAACGGCATTCCCGGCCTGCCCGACGATCATCCGCTGAACGAGTTCTTCAAGAACTTCCCGCGTGACAATGGACGTGGTGGCGGCGGTGGCTCGCCGATGCCGTCGCTTGCACAGGGCTCGGGCTTCGTTATCTCGGAAGACGGCTACGTCGTTACCAACAACCACGTCATCGAGAACGCGTCACGCATCCAGCTCTCGTTCGATCTAAATCAGCAGAAGGTCGACGCGGAACTGGTCGGGACCGATTCCCGCACCGATATCGCGCTCCTGAAGATCAAGAACCCGACTCGCAAGTTCGACTTCGTGAAGCTCGCCGCGAAAGAACCTCGCGTCGGTGACTGGGTTCTCGCCGTCGGCAATCCCTTCGGCTTCGGAGGCACCGTGACCGCCGGCATCGTCTCCGCTCTCGCCCGCGACGTCGGCTCCGGTCCCTACGACTTCCTACAGATCGACGCGGCCGTGAACCGCGGCAACTCCGGCGGCCCGACGTTCAACCTCGAGGGCGAGGTCGTCGGCGTCAACACCGCGATCTACAGCCCCTCCGGCGGCAACGTCGGCATCGCATTCGCCGTCCCCGCCCGCACCGTGAGCGAAGTCGTCGCCCAATTGCGCGAGTCGGGCTCGGTGAGCCGCGGTTGGCTCGGCGTCAAGATCCAGACCATCGACGAGGACATGGCCGCAAGCCTCGGCCTCGGTGAGCGTCGCGGCGCACTCATCAATGAAATCACCACCGACGGCCCGGCCGCCAAGTCCGGTCTCCAGAACGGCGACGCGATCCTCTCGGTCAACGGCGACAAGATCGCCGACAGCCGCGACCTCGCCCGCAAGGTGGCATCCCTCGCTCCGAAATCGGTCGCCGATGTGCTCGTCCTGCGGGGCGGCAAGGAGACGAACGTCAAGGTCACGCTCGGCGATTTCCGCGATGCTTCCGGCCCGCAGACGACCCCGGCGAAGGCTGATCCCACGCCGTCGGCACCGCCGAAGACGATCGATGTCGGCCAGCTCGGGCTCAAGCTGCGCCCCGCTGCCGCAAACGCCAAGGGCGCGCGCGAAGGCGTCGAGGTTGCCGAAGTCGACAGCGGCTCCGACGCCGCCGCGAAGGGTCTGCGCACGGGCGACGTCATCCTCGATGTCTCCGGCCAGGAAGTGAAATCGGTCGAGGACGTCCAGAAGAGCATCGCCGAAGTCGCCAAGCTCGGCCGCCGCTTCGTCCTTCTCCGAGTCAAGACCGGCCAGCAGGTGCGTTACGTCCCCGTCCAGATCGGCAAGGGTTGATCGTCGCGCTCGTCCCGGTGCGGCTCGATCGACCCGAATCCAACGTAGCGACCGAGGCCGGCCGGTTCCCCACCGGCCGGCCGCTCCTCATCCGGAAAGACATCTGCCCATGCGCGTGCTCGTGATCGAGGATGACGCCGAAACCGCCCAGTTCATCGCCAAGGCGCTGCGCGAAAGCGGCCATGTCGCCGAAGTCGCCGGCGATGGCAACACCGGCCTCGCCATGGCCCGTGAGGGCGGCTGGGACGTGCTGGTCGTCGATCGCATGTTGCCCGGCCGCGATGGTCTGTCCGTGATCGCGGACCTGCGTGCCGAAGACAACCGCACGCCAGCCCTCATCCTGTCGGCGCTGGGCTCTGTCGACGATCGCGTGAAAGGACTGCGCGCCGGCGGCGACGACTACCTGACCAAGCCCTACGCCTTCTCCGAACTCCTCGCCCGCATCGAAGTCCTGTCTCGCCGCCAGACGCCCGCCACCGGCGAAACCCGCTACGCCGTCGGCGATCTCGTCCTCGACCGTCTGTCGCACAAGGTGACGCGCGGCGGCGAAACCGTGACGCTGCAGCCGCGTGAATTCCGCCTCCTCGAATATCTGATGCGTCATCAGGGCCAGGTCGTCACGCGCACGATGCTGCTCGAACATGTCTGGGACTATCACTTCGATCCCCAGACCAACGTCATCGACGTCCACATCTCGCGTCTCAGATCGAAGATCGACAAGGGCTACGACCGGCCGCTCCTCCACACGATCCGTGGCGCCGGCTACGTCCTGCGTGACGGCGAGGCCTGATGTGACCGCCCCGCACGCGCCCGCCCGATTGCCGACGCCATTGCGTCTCGTCATCGCGATGGTGCTGGCCCTCGCTGCCGGACTATACGCACTGACCTGGCTCATCGGCCGCGAGGCCGATCGCCTCATGTCGGAGCGCACCATCACGGCCATCGCGGGCGAACTTCAGGGCCTGCGCAAGGCCATGGACGAGGGCGGCCTCGACGGTCTCGCCGACGCCATCCGCCAGCGGCCCGGAACCGGGACGATTCTCTACCTCCGCTCGGTCGATGGCGTCGCCATCGCAGCCAACATTCCGGCTCCCCCCGAACCCGTGAACGGCCAGCCGCACTTTTATCGCTATGCCATCACGCGCGGTGCTGGCGCGACACCTGATGCGTCCGTTCGCTATCTCGCCGCAGGCGTTGCCGTTCCCGCCGTGCATGGCGCGACCCTCTACGTTCTCCGCGACGTCGAAGATGCCCGTGCCTTTGCCGATCGCATCCGCTCGTTGGCGCTTTGGGCCGCCGGCCTTCTCGCCACGGCTGGTCTCGGTGCCGGTCTTCTCCTCTCCCGCCGGATCGATCGTCGCCTCGGTGCGATCACGGCGGCGACGCGGGCCTACATGGATGGCGATCTCGGCCGGCGGATCGTGCGCGACGGCTCACGCGACGAGATCGACACCCTGTCAGCCGATCTCAACGTCCTGCTCGAACGCATCGAGGAATTGATGTCGGCGCTGCGCGAGGTCTCCGACAACATCGCCCATGACCTCAAGACGCCGCTGACGCGCCTGCGCAATCGCGCCGAGGCGGCGCTGCGAGACACCGGAGACGCGAATGCCCATCGCGCCGGCCTCGAAAACACCATCGAGGAGGCCGACGGCCTCATTCAGACCTTCAATGCCTTGCTGCTGATCGCCCGTCTCGAGGCCGGCGCGGTCGAGGCGACCAAGGAGGACACCGACCTGAGTGCCCTCGTCGCCGACGTGGCCGAACTCTACCAGCCGGTCGCCGACGAGGCCGGTCTCGTCCTCACAACCGACATCGCCCCACACCTTGCCGCCCGCCTCAACCGGCAACTCGTCGGCCAGGCACTCGCCAACATGCTCGACAATGCCATCAAGTACGCCTCCCTCGCTCCCGCCGCTCCCGAGGTCGTCCTGCGTGCCAGTACCCGACCAGATGGAGCGATCGCCCTCTCGGTAGCCGATCGCGGCCCCGGAATTCCCGCCGAAGAACGCGAGCGCGTACTGAAGCGCTTCGTCAGGCTCGAAAAGAGCCGCTCCCGGCCCGGCACGGGACTGGGGCTGAGCCTTGTCGCCGCCGTGGCCCGGCTTCACAATGGCACGGTCGAACTCGGCGACAACGCGCCGGGCCTCGTGATAACGCTGAGCCTTCCGGCACATGCCGCCGCCTCTGGGAAAGCCTGAACCAACGTGACTTCGCCTCCTCTCCAGCCGCTGCACCTCCGCATCGCGACCTCGCCCGTCGCCCACGATCCGGCCCGCGCCGCTCGCGACGTCGACGATCTCGTGGCCCTGTGCGCTGACAATGCGGATCTCGCCGCTCTCCCACCGTTGCTCGCCGAGCCGAAGGTGCGCGCGCTCCTCGGTGGCACATTCGGTGCCTCGTCCTACCTGACCCGACTGATGCTGCGCCGCCCCGCGTCGCTCCTGACGATCCTCTCCACGCCTCCCGAGACCGCTGTCACGACTTTCCGTGATGTGCTCGACATCACGATTGCCGGCCGTCCGCCGCGCGACACCGTCATGCGCGCCCTGCGTCACTACAAGGCCGACATGGCGCTCTTGACCGCGCTCGCCGATCTCGGTGGCGTCTGGCCCGTGATGACCGTGACGCACGTCCTCTCCGAAACGGCCGACACCGCCGTCCGGCGCGCGCTCGCCTATCTGTTCGCGGAGGCGCAGGCGAGGGGAGACTGGCTCGACCACGCGCCGGAACCAGAGGCGCGCTCCGGGTACTTCGTGATCGCCATGGGCAAGCATGGCGCGTTCGAGCTGAACTATTCGAGCGACATCGACCTGATCGTCTTCTTCGATCCCACGCGTGCCCGCGTCTCCGATCGCTTCGACCCGCAGACGTTCTTCATTCGCGTCACCCGCGATCTCGTCAAGTTCATGCAGGAGCAGACCGGCGACGGCTACACGTTCCGTACCGATCTCCGCCTCCGCCCCGATCCCGGCGCGACCCCAGTCGCGCTGTCGGTCGATGCTGCTCACGTCTACTACGAATCCGTCGGACAGAACTGGGAACGCGCCGCCATGATCAAGGCGCGCGTCATCGCCGGCGACATGGAGACCGGCGCGCGGTTCCTGAAGGACCTATCGCCTTTCATCTGGCGCAAGTATCTCGACTTTGCCGCCATCGCCGACATCCACGCCATGAAGCGCCAGATCCACGCCGTGAAGGGCTTCGGCGAGATCGCCGTCGCCGGCCACGACATCAAGGTGGGACGCGGCGGGATCCGCGAGATCGAGTTCTTCGCCCAGACCCAGCAGCTCATAGCCGGCGGTCGCCAGACCGAGCTTCGCGCCGCCGCGACTCTCGATGCCCTCGATCGTCTCGTCGCCCGCGACTGGCTGAAGCCCGCGATCCGCGACGACCTGGCGGAAGCCTACGTTTTTCTTCGCAAGATCGAGCACCGCCTGCAGATGCTCGAGGACGAGCAGACCCAGACGCTGCCGCGTGACGACGAGACCCTCGAACGTCTTGCCCATTTTTCCGGCTTCGCCACCCTCAAGGACTTCTCCACGGCGCTGACCCAGCGTCTCCAGAAGGTCCAGCGCCACTACGCCCGCCTGTTCGAGGACAGTCCTGCCCTCTCCGGAACCGGCGGCAGCATGGTGTTCGCCGGTGAATCCGACGATCCCGCCACCGTGGAAGCCTTGCGCAAGATGGGCTTCGAGGACCCACATCGCATCATCGAGGGCGTGCGCGGCTGGCATCATGGGCGTGTCCGTGCCGTGCGCTCCCCGCGCGCCCGCGAACTGCTGACCGAGGTGCAGCCGATACTCATCGAAGCGCTGTCGCGCACGGCCGGGCCGGATGCCGCATTCGCCGCATTCGACCGCTTCCTGTCCGAACTGCCGTCTGGCGTGCAGCTCTTCTCCCTGCTGCGCCAGCAGCCGGCGCTGCTCGATCTCGTCGCCACCATCATGGGCACTGCCCCGCGTCTCGCGCGGGTGCTGTCTCGTCATGCCCGCCTTCTCGATGCCGTACTCGATCCCGGATTCTTCGGCACCATTGCCGAGGCCCGTGAACTCGCCGCCATCGTCCGCACTGAAATGGCGGCAGCACCATTGCTGGAACAGGCCCTCGACCGCGCCCGCATCGTCGGCAGCGAGCAGAGCTTTCTCATCGGCGTCCGCGTGCTGACCGGAACCATCTCCGCATCCGACGCCGGGCGCGCGTACGCGACCCTCGCCGACGAACTGATCGACGCGCTCGCTCAGCGCGTCTCCCGCGACCTCGCAGCGGTCCACGGTGTCGTGCCCGGAGGGGCTGCGGCCGTCGTGGCCATGGGCAAACTCGGTGGCCGCGAGATGACGGCCGCATCCGACCTCGACCTGATCGTGGTCTACGACTTCGATCCTTCAGCGACCCAGTCAGACGGGCCGAAACCGCTGTCCCCGATCCAGTACTACACGCGCTTCACCCAGCGCCTCATCAATGCGTTCACCGCACCGACGTCCGAAGGCGCGTTGTACGAGATCGACATGCGGTTGCGCCCCTCCGGCCAGAAGGGTCCCGTCGCCACGCAATTCAGTAGTTTCGTCGAGTATCAGGCGCGCGAGGCCTGGACCTGGGAGCACATGGCGCTCACTCGCGCCCGCATCGTGTCCGCACCGCCAGAATTCCGCCAGAGACTGGACGCAGCGGTCCGGGACGTTCTCGTTCGCCCCCGTGACCGCGCGAAGATCGCAGCCGACGTCCACGACATGCGCGCCCGCATCGCCGAAACGAAAGGGACCGACGACATCTGGGACCTGAAGCAGGTGCGCGGCGGCCTCGTCGATCTGGAGTTCATCGCCCAGTATCTGCAACTTGTGAGTGCCGCGAAGCACCCCGAAGTCTGCAGCCAGAACACCCGATCAGCCCTCGTCAGACTGCGTGACGCCGGCGTTCTGGCGCCGGAGCCGGCCGAAAAGCTGGTGGCCGCAGCCCACCTCTACCACAATCTGACCCAGGTCCTTCGCCTGAGCCTCGACGGCACGTTCCGGCCGGAAACCGCGCCGGATGGCCTCAAGGCCCTTCTGGCCCAGGCCGGGTCTGCACCCACCTTCGACATCCTCGCGGCGGACGTCCGCGCCCATCAGGAGGTCGTGGCCCGGCTTTTTGTCGAGTTGATCGCCTGACCGGCACGACAAGCGCACTGAACCCTATTTAATTTTAATCGACCGACGGAAGCCCGACCCGTCCGCCGTTCCTGGATCATAACGCAACCACCGGCACGCAGCCTGCGGCAGTGGTCGAGACAGGAGCTACCAATGAGCAGAAAGAAAACGATCATCATAATTGCCGGTGTGGCTCTCGCCGCTGGCGCTGCCGCCACTCTGGCAGCACAGGGTCCCCGTGGCCGCGACCATGGCATGATGGGTCACGGCATGATGGGCGGCGGCTACGGCTTCGATGACGACCGCGGCGAACGTGGCCGGGGCATGCGTGAGCGGATGGGTGGACGGCCCTTCGGCACCGGCATGACAGCTGAAGAATACGATACCCGCACCCGGGAGCGCTTCGCACGGCTCGACAAGAACAGCGACGGCGTCATCGATAACACCGAAATCGCCGCTCACGTCGCGACCATGGGCGAGGGTCGTCGCGGCCACCGTGGCGGGCATCGCGGTGGCGAGCGTGGCGGCATGGGTGGCATGATGGAACGCATGTTCGATTCCAACCGCGACGGCAAGGTAACCGCAGATGAAGTGCGCGGCGAAGCCGAGCGGCGCTTCGCGCAGATGGACCTCAACTCCGACGGCAAGATCGACGACGCAGATCTGCCCCCGAACATGCGTGGCCGCGACGCCCTGAAGTCTGGCATGGGCAATGGACGTGGCGGCGGAATGTTCGGCCGCTTCCGTGCCGCCGATGCCAACGGCGACGGCGTCGTGACCAAGGAAGAATATCTCGCCCAGTCGTCGAAGCGCTTCACCGCACTCGACACGACGAAGGACGGAGCCGTCGATCAGGCCGACCGCGACGCGATGCAGAAGGCGATGACCGACTATCGGGTCCAGCGTTTCCTGCATATGTTCGGCGCGACCAGGGACGGCAAGGTAACGAAGGAGCAGTTCGACAAGGTTGCAAAGGAGCGGTTCGCCCGCCTCGACGCCAACGGCGACGGCAAGCTGACGCGTGAGGATGGTGGCCGCGGCCACGGCATGCACGGTGGCCGTCACGGCATGGGTCAGGGCCAAGGCCAGGGCATGGGTCCCGGCATGGGTCCCGGCATGGGTCCCGGTCCCGGCGGTCAGGGTGGTGAAAAAAAGTGATCGACTGACCTGACGATGCGCTACGGTGCGACTCCGGACGCCATGTCCGGGGTCGCACCATCCGGTGGGACCCGATGTGAGATGTCGGCGCTGAGAATGGCACGGCGAGACGTGGATGCAAGTTCGTCCGAGCCTCTATCGGCGACGGTGAGCGACGTAGATCTGCTGGCCGCCATCGGCCGTGGGGATGCGTCCGCGTTCCGCACGCTCGCGTCGCGCTACCTTGGTTTTACGGTGGGTCTCGCCCGCAGGCTTCTCGGCAACGGCAACGACGCCGAGGATGTGGCCCAGGACGCCATGGTCCGTCTCTGGCGCAATGCGGCGACGCTGGAACTGGGGCCTGGCGGACTGAAGCCCTGGTTGCGGCGGGTTACGACCAATCTGGTCATCGACCGTATCCGCGCGTCACGCCAGACGACCACAGTGGACGAGATGCCGGAGCAGCCGGTGGCTCCGGAGCAGGAAGCGGGCTTCGCCGAACGCGACCTTTCCGCGCGCGTCGAGGCAGCGGTCGCAGCACTGCCCGATCGCCAGCGTCAGGCGCTCGTTCTGTTTCATTTCGAGGGGCTGAGCCAGGTCGACGTCGGCAAGGCTCTTGGCATTTCGGACGAGGCCGTTGAATCACTTCTCGCGCGCGCCAGGCGCAACCTGAAATTGGCGCTGAAAGACGATTGGCGCAGTTTGCTGCCCGAGGAACGAAGTTGACCGCGAAGCGGTGGAATTTGGAATTGAGCGGACATAGATGATGCTCTGATACGGCGGACTGAAGACGATGACGACCGACAACGGCAAGAGCCAGATGACACGCGATGAGTTCGCCGAACTCGTCGACACCTTCGGTGCGGATCGTACCCGCTGGCCGCTCTTGCGCCGCCATCGGGCCGAGGCCCTGCTTGCGTCCGATCCGGGCGTCAGCCGCGTGCTCGACGAAGCTGCCGCCCTCGACCGCGTTCTGGATGCCGCGAAGCCAGCCGCATCGACCGATATCGACGCCCTTCTTGATCGCGTCGTCGCCAAGGCGACAGCCGGTCCACGCCTTGCAGGCTCGGCACCTGCCTCGCCCACCGCAAGTGCGAATGCTTCTCCCGCCCCCCGCGCGGCGTCTCAGGCGCGGGCCGACCGTCGCGATGCCTGGCGCGCCGGCGCCCTGATGGCCGCCTCGCTCGCTGCCGGCCTCTACCTCGGGCAGGCGCAGTGGACCGCTTCGACAATCCCCCTCATGCAGGAAATGGCGGCATCGGCATTCGTGATCGACGGCAACGGCGTACCCTATGCCGCACTGACGACTGATGCATTGGACGACGAATGACATGACAGAAGGCAACACACCCTCCGCCCCGGAAACGCCCGCCTCGCCGCGCGGGCGGCGTTGGACCCGATGGCTGCTGATCGGATCGCTAGCGCTCAATGCCCTGTTCATCGGCGCGGCTGCGAGCGCCATCTGGCGTTTCGGTGGCCGCCCGCTCGCCGTCCAGAACATCCCCGGCAACCTCGTCAACTACGTCGATACATTGCCCCCCGCTCGTGAACGCGAAGTGCTGCCAGGTGGTGCGCAGATCCGCTCCGTGATCGCCCCTTTGCGCAGGGAACTGCGCGAGGCCCGCCGCGACGTTATGGCGGCTATCGGCACCACACCCTTCGATAAGGATGCTTACGAGCGGGCGCAAATGCGCCTGTTCGAGGCTGAAACACGCCTTCGCAACGAGCAAGGCCAGATTCTCTCGACCGTGCTGTCGAACATGACGGCCGAGGAGCGCTACTCCTACCTCCGGTGGCACGAGCATCGCCGCGGCCATCAACGTCGTGGTTACAATCGCGACTTCGACGACGAGCGCCGGGAAAAACGCAACTAGAGACCGGACGCTGCGATCTTGCTGACGATCTCGTAGACGTCGCGTGACAGCGGCTTGCCCTCCAGCAGTTCCTCGAGCGCGCGACGCGCCATCGCTTTCCGGCCCGCCTCCATCGTCCCGCAGCTTCTGAAACTGCCCGCCAGCCGCGCTGCGATCTGCGGGTTCACCGCATCGAGTTTCCGGACCATGTCGGCGATGAAGGCATACCCCTTGCCATCAGCGCGATGGAAGTTCACCGGCGAGGCGGCATGAGCGAAAAGCAGGGCGCGCACCTTGTTCGGGTTCGTCAGCGCGAACAGCGGATCGCGCATCAGCCGATTCACCGTGGCGAGTGTCGCAGCCCCAGGCACGGTCGCCTGTAGTGAGAACCAGTGATCGATCACGAGATGATCGTCACGCCGCCGCTCATAGAAGGCGTCGAACGCCTCCGTCCGCATCCCCTTCGGCGCCAGCCTCAGGACGGACAGTGCAGCGATCTCGTCGTTGAGCGTTCTGGACCGGCGGAATTGCTCCCGTGCCCGTTCGAGCCCGTCACCGCCCGCATGCCCGAGCAGCACGAGCGCCGCGTTCCGGAGCGCCCGGGCCCCGACCTGCTCCTTCGTCGGCGCATACGCGCCCTTGACCGCGTGCCGATCGTAGATCCCGACAAGGTCTGCCGCCATCGCCTTCCCGAGTGTCCTGTGCAGCCAGCGGCTCGCCGCGTGGATTGCATCGGGATCGACATCCTTTCCGATGACACGCGCCACATCCGACTCTGTCGGCAAGGCCAGCACCTGCGCCCTGAAGGCCGTTTCGAGTGTCTCGTCCACAACGAGTGTCCGTATCGAGGCGGCAAATGCAACCGGCAACTCCGGTGCGCGCCCCTGCCGTAGCCGGCCCTCCGCCGCTACCAGCACGCGCATCGCGAAATCCTGCGCCGCCTGCCAGCGATTGAAGGGATCCACATCGTTGGCGACCAGCACCGCAAGATCGTCGTCACCAAGATCGACGGCGAGATCGACAGGCGCTGAAAATCCCCGAAGAATGGAGGGCACCGGTCGCGTATGGATGCCTCTGAACCTCACCGTCTCCCTGCGTTTCGTGATCTCGACGAGGTCACCGGAAAGCTCCCCGCCGTCGGCACGTTCCAGTTTGAACGGCCGCCCCGAGCCATCGAGCAGTCCCAGCCTGATTGGAACATGCAGGGGCTTCTTCCTGGGCTGCCCCGGCGTCGGCGCCAGCACCTGCTCGAACGTGACGTCGACCGTTCCGGCCTTCGCGTTGTGTCGCAGCGATACGACGATCCTGGGCGTTCCGGCCTGTGCGTACCAGATCATGAACTGCTTCAGATCGCGACCCGAGGCGTCTTCGAAGCACCGGACGAAATCCTCGACTGTCGCTGCCTCTCCATCGTGACGTGAGAAATAGAGATCCATGCCCTTCTTGAAGAGCTTCGGTCCTGTCAGCGTCGCGATCATGCGGACGAGTTCGCTGCCCTTTTCGTAGATCGTCGTCGTATAGAAGTTGTTGATCTCGATGTAGCGGTCGGGACGGACCGGGTGGGCGAGGGGACCCGCATCCTCCGGGAACTGTGCCGCCTTGAGCATGCGCACGTTCTGTATCCGCTGCACCGGTCGCGAATGCGTATCCGCCGAGAACTCCTGGTCACGATAGACGGTGAGCCCTTCCTTGAGGCAGAGCTGGAACCAGTCACGGCAGGTGATGCGGTTTCCGGTCCAGTTGTGGAAGTACTCGTGGGCGATGACACGCTCGATCGCAAGAAACGCTGCATCCGTCGCCGTTTCCGGTGTGGCCAGCACGAGCCTGTCGTTGAAGATATTGAGCCCCTTGTTTTCCATCGCCCCCATGTTGAAATCCGAAACGGCGACGATGTTGAAGACGTCGAGATCGTACTCGCATCCGAACCGCTCTTCATCCCACCGCATGGACCGCTTCAGGCAATCCATCGCCCATCCGCAGCGCGCCTCCTTGCCGTGCTCGACATAGATCCTGAGATCGACCTCGCGCCCGCTCTTCGTCCTGAAGGTGGATGCGATCGAGCCGAGGTCTCCGCCGACGAGCGCGAAAAGATAGGACGGCTTCGGATGCGGGTCCTGCCAGATGGCATAGTGCCGTGCTCCGCCTGCGAGCGTGCCCCGTTCCCGCGGGTTGCCGTTGGAAAGCAGAACCGGCACTCGGTCACGATCGGCTTCGATGCGGACGGTGAACTTGGCCATGACGTCCGGCCGGTCGAGATAGTACGTGATCCGGCGAAAACCCTCCGCCTCGCACTGCGTGCAGAAGATCCCGCGCGAAAGGTAGAGCCCCGACAGCGACGTGTTGGATTTCGGATTGCACACCGTCGCGATCTTGAGACGGAACCGGCGCTGCGGCGGCATCAGGATCGTGAGACTGGTCTCGTCACGCACGAACTCCGTCTCGGCGAGACGCTTGTCGTCGACCCAGACACCATCGAGTTCGATGTCTTCGCCATCGAGACGCAGCGGACCGCCACGCCGTTTCGCCCCACCGTTGGGCTCGATCGTCATCACGTTGGTAACGCGCGTCGCCGTCTCGTCGAGGACGAAATCGAGCCGCGTCTCCCGGATGAGATAGCTGGGCGGCTGGTAGTCCTTGAGCAATATCGGCTGTGGCGTTTCGGTGCGCATGCGAATCCCTGGTGTGATCCCTGAGACGCTGCATCGAAGTTGCAGGTCTGTCGACGGGGAGCGTGATCCTACATGGTATCGGCAGCCGAACACCACGCTGCATCAGGGCCCTGGAGAGCCGTCCAATTCACACTGCACCGCAACATCCTCCGGCGAAATCCACGCGACGTCATAAGCGTCTCAACTCCAGCTCCTGCGATTTCCCGACGTCCACACTTGAAAATCCACAGGCATCACTTATGTGCACCGCAGAGCCAAGTTCTGGCCCCATTCCACCTGTCTACGACCGGGGTCCGGTCTGAAGTCGAGATCGGTACATGCGCTGACCCATGGCTACTCCATGGCACGAAGAGCGTGACGAGGTCGAAAGCGAGAATGCTGTCGGATGGGGTGGGTCCGGTATGTGATCGCGTGGCACTCGTCCTTACAAGAGGAGAACATCGTGAGGGCAGACTCACCGCAGACCATCACCGCAGACAATGCCGCTACAGTTGTCGGACGTCTGCAGTCTGAAATCGAATCCCAGTCCGATCCGAGACAAGCATATCGAAAGGTCCGGGAAGCCATTGCGGACTTCAATCGCCGCGGAAAGACTCCCCCAAGCGAACTGATTGCGCTCGAGCGCAACCTCGCCTTGGACTGCATCCAGGCAAGTCAGGGACGCTGATCAGGCCCGTTGCCCGCCTCGAGCGGCGACCAGCGCCCGTCCATCCAGTGGTGAAGACCACTTTGAAATCTCGCGCCCGTACCATCGCGATCGAAGGCGTGGACCCCTGATGCAGTCCTGTGCGGTCGCGATCGGATTTCGCGGCTGATGGCTTCGGCTTCGACTGTCCCTGCGACGGTCGTCGCCGCAGCCCAAAGTTCGACCGCCGCGTAGATGCCGATCGTGTGCCGACTGACCGGTATGCCGGCGGCGCGAAATCGGGCGCCCAGCGCTTGGGCGGCCGTGGCCATATGCGGTTGTGCCTCGACAAACACACGGACATTCCGGGCATGCCGGCCGAGCGCCTTTCCGAATGCCGGAACCGCCAGTGTGTCCGAGCCGATGATTTCGACCGTCGGCATGACGCTGACGAGATCGCCGACGAGCAATCCCGCCTCCACCGGAAACGCGACCACCACCACATGTGTCGCATCGGCTGCAGAAATCCTCTGAGCAATCGCCCCGAATTCCTTGTCGCCACCAGAAATGATTTCCACCGCGACCGGCTTTCGCCCCGATTGCTCCAACACGGCGAGTGCGTCCTGAACAAGTGAAACCGCATAGTGCGTCTTGTCGCGCACGAACGCCACGCGCGCTGTCGGCTGCAGTTCCGACAGAACGGCAGCTAACGCTCGACCTGGAGACGACGGTGCGTACAGGCTGAACACGTTCCCCGTACGGCGGCCCGCCGATTGTGAATTCGCCTTGAGGCGAGCGGTCGTCAGGACCACGACCGGAGAAAGTCCCGACGATGATGAAACGAGACCGTCCAGTACCGCCTCACAAGGCACGCCAATGACCGCCCGCACGGGTGGCGTGAGCGTACTGAGTTCCGTTGCTAGCTTCTTTCCACCCGCCAGGCTGCATCCGTCGTCATGATACCGGGCACGGTAGCTGCGCGAAGCCGAAGACCGCGCGCCGTTCAAATCCATTAGCGCAAGAGCCGCCGCGCGCTGTAGCACATGTCCTAGTCGCGCCTGCGGTCCTGTGAGTGGCAACATGAAATCGATGTGAACATCTTCGGCACGCGCAGGCGACGCAGCGGTCGTCGCACCAGAAAAAGACATGAGCCCGGAGAACAGCGCGAGTAGCGCCTTTCTCGCAGCCGGCACACCTGACTGCGGCGCTCGAAAAGAAAGAAGGGGCGGCTTGCGGGCCGCCCCTCCGGTGCGTTTGTTCGACGCGAGCATCAGCTACGTACTCAGTTCTGTACGTACGTGATCTTGCCGTCTGCGCCCTTTTTCCAGGTGTAGACGACATAGTCCGGACGCGTGATGTCGCCCTTCTTGTCGAACTTCAGTTCGCCAATCACGGTCTTGAAACCGCCGCCCTTGCGGACCTGCTCGGCAACCTTCTTCGGATCGACCGACTTGGCTGCATTGCCGGCTTCCGCGATGACCTGCAGCGCAGCATAGCTGTAGAGCGTATAGGCTTCAGGGTTGAACTTCTTCGCCTCGAACGCCTTGACGACGGCTTCGGCTTCCTTGCGCTTGCGCGGATCCGGCGGGAACGTCATCAGTGTGCCTTCGACGGCCGGACCACCGATAGCTGCGAACTCGTCGGACGCGATGCCGTCACCCGACATCAGCGTCGCCTGAACGCCACCGTCACGAAGCTGACGTGCGATCAGACCTCCCTCGGTGTGCAGGCCGCCCCAGTAGACGATCTGGGCGCCAGACGACTTGATCTTGGCGACGAGAGCCGCAAAGTCCTTTTCGCCCGTGTTCACGCCTTCGTAGAGCACTTCTTTGACGCCGGCCTTGTTCATCGCCTTCTGCGTCTCGTCCGCCAGGCCCTTGCCGTAGGTCGTCTTGTCATGGACGATCGCGATCTTCTTGCCCTTCGCGTTCTTGACGATGTAGTCGGCTGCGACCGCACCCTGCTGATCGTCACGTCCGCAGGTCCGGAACACGTTCCAGAGACCACGCTCGGTGATCTTCGGATTCGTCGCGGACGGAGAGATCATCATGATGCCGTTCTCGGCGTAGACTTCGGACGCCGGCATGGTCACGCCGGAGTTGAAGTGGCCGATCACGAACTTGACCTTGTCGCCGACGAACTTGTTCGCGACCGAAACGCCTTGTTTCGGATCTGACACGTCGTCGCCGAACACCAGTTCGATCTTCTGGCCGTTGATACCGCCCTTGGCGTTGATGTCAGCGGCCGCCTGTTCGGCGCCGTTCTTCAACTGCGCGCCGAAGGCGGCGTTCGGACCCGTGAGCGGTCCGGCTACACCGATCTTCACCTGCGCCTGCGCGGCACCGGTCACGGCCAGGACCGCAGCGACGGCGATCCCTGACAACGCGAATGTTTTCATACCAATAAACTCCCTTGAGGATGACGCCCGGATCTCGACTGAAACCGCCTCCGGACACGGTCGTGAAGTGCACGGCCTTGATGTTATGATTGCGGCAATTTCGATGCCTGTCACGCTATTTTTGGACATCTCGAGGACGGCAAAGCCCGGCACCGCAGCGCTCCCCGAGGCCGGCTTCAGCGGGCGCGGTCGTCCATCCATCCGTATTGCTGAGCCATCTGGCGCGCACGCGTGAGACGATAGCCGAGGGCCATGAGCGGAGCCAGCACCAGAACGTCGACGACGAAATTCCGCACCGAGAGGAACACCTCTTCGAACAGTGCAAAATGGATGAACCGCACGGCCATCCCGAGAAGGAGCGAATACACCGCGATCTGCCAGATCGGGCGCCACGTATCCGCGATCGCCCGCCCCGACACGAATGCCGTCGTTCCGCCGAGAATGATCGTCACGAGCAGGAACACCCAATGCCCGTTCGGTCCCGCCTCGTAGAGCCAACTCGGCATCATCCACCCTCCGTGTCGCGCGCCATCAGTGTCGCCCGCCTTCGAGGTAGGCGGCGCGAATTTCGGGCCGTGCAAGTAGTTCCCGACCGGTTCCCGACATCGTGATGAGACCGTTGACCATCACATAGCCGCGATGGGCGAGCCGTAAGGCGTGAAACGCGTTCTGTTCGACGAGGAAGACCGTCATCCCGTCACGTTTGTTGAGATCGCGGATGACGTCGAAGATCTGCTTCACGATGATCGGCGCCAGCCCGAGGCTCGGTTCGTCGAGCATTAGAAGACGCGGCCGCATCATCAACGCACGCGCGATGGCCAGCATCTGCTGCTCGCCGCCCGAAAGCGTTCCGCCCCTCTGGTCGAGTCGCTCCCTGAGCCGGGGAAACAGCGCCGTGACGCGCTCCAGATCCTGATGAAAATAGGCCCCATGATCGATCTCGGATCCCATCTGCAGGTTCTCACGCACCGTCATGCGCGCGAAGATCCGGCGCCCCTCGGGCGACTGTGCGATCCTGAGATGGGCGACCTCGTGGCTCGGCATGTCGGTGATGTCGCGGCCATCGAACAGGATCCGGCCTTCGCGGGCGCGCGGCGTGCCGAACACGGTCATCATCAGCGTGGACTTGCCCGCGCCGTTGGCTCCGATCAGCGTGACGATCTCGCCCTCGTTGACCGACAGATCGACACCCTTCAGCGCCATGATCTTGCCGTAGAAGCTCTTGACGCCCTTTATGTCCAGGAGGGGTGCGCTCATGACCGGCCCTCCGCTTCTCTCTCGGCCTCTTCGACCTCGTCGTCTTCAACACCGAGATACGCCGCGATGACTTTCGGATCGGTCTTGATCTGCTCCGGTGTCCCGTCTGCGATCTTCGTCCCGTATTCGAGAACGACGACATGATCCGAGATTTCCATCACCACGCTCATGTCGTGCTCGATGAGCAGGATCGACGTGCCGTGCTTGTCCCGGATCGAACGCAGCAGGGTATTCAGTTCCGCGCTTTCCCTGGGGTTGAGCCCCGCCGCCGGCTCGTCGAGACACAGAAGTCTCGGTTCGGTACACATCGCTCGCGCGATCTCGAGTCGTCGCTGCGCACCGTACGGAAGGTCACCTGCCGGATCATCGGCGCGCTCTGTCAGGCCGGTGGCGTCGAGCCAGTACTTCGCGGTTGCTATCGCTTCTTCTTCTGCCGGCGCGTAGGTCGAAGGCAGAAACAGGCCCTTGAGCGTCCAGCCCGAGGCTGCCATCAGTTTGTTGTGCTGCGCCACAACCAGATTTTCGAGAACCGTCATGCCCGAAAACAGCCTGATGTTCTGGAACGTCCGCGCGACCTTGGCTTGAGCTGCAATCTCGAAATCCGGCATGCGTTCGAGAAGGTACACCCCACGTCCGTTACTAACCGCATGTCGGTGCACCGTTCGCGTGGCGGCGTCGATGTCTGAAGCGTCTGCGGCTCCTTCGAGGAGCGCGATGCGCCCTTCCGTAGGTTTGTAGAAGCCGGTCAGGCAATTGAAAACGGTCGTCTTGCCGGCGCCATTCGGACCGATCAGCGCAGTGATTTCACCGCGTCGCGCCCGGAAGCTGAGATCGTTGATCGCGACGAGCCCTCCGAACCGCATCGTTACATGATCGACCACGAGCAGATCGCCCGTCTGGGCCACCGGCATGGCGTCACTGCGCACTCTGACGCCCGCCATCAGCCGTGCCCCTCTTTGACGAGGTCACCGGACACGGCTTTGCGTTCCTTGAGGTACACGGTTGGCGCGCGTGTCGAAATGAGCCCGCGCGGCTTCCAGATCATCAGCACGACCATTGCAAGCCCGAACAGCAACATCCGGTATTGCGTCGGATCGAAGTCGTTGCCGAAAATCGTCTTGAGCCAATCCAGTTCGCGCAGCAACTCTGTGCCGCCGATCATCGCTACGGCCGCGATCGCCACGCCGACCTGGCTTCCCATGCCACCGAGCACCACGATCGCGAGGATCACAGCACTCTCCATGAACGTGAAACTCTCCGGCGAAATGAAGCCTTGGCGCGCTGCGAAGAACGAACCGGCAAATCCTCCGAACATGGCTCCAATGGCGAACGCCGTGAGTTTCGTATTGGTGGTGTTGATACCGAGTGAGCGGCAGGCAATCTCGTCTTCGCGGAGGGCCTCCCAGGCGCGACCTATCGGCAGTCGGCGAAGCCGGACGGTCGCCCAGTTGGTCAGCAGCGCGAGCGCGAGAATGACATAGAAAAGGAAAATCGTGCGGTGAAGCGGGGTGAATTCCAGACCGAACGTTGCTGCGAACCCTTCGTCGGACGCATTGAACGGGAATCCGAAAAACGACGGTCGGGGAATACCGGATATACCGGCGTACCCGTTGGTGAAATCGATCCAGTTGATGAGCACGAGACGGATGATTTCCCCGAATGCGAGCGTCACGATCGCAAGATAGTCGCCGCGCAACCGCAAAACCGGAAATCCGAGCAGCACGCCCCACATGGCGGCCAGGATGCCGGCGATCGGCAGGCAGATCCAAAAGGCCCAGGGCCCAAGTTCGGGGATGGTGTTTGGAATGACGCTCGTCGCAAGAAGTGCGTAGGCGTACGCTCCAACCGCATAGAACGCGACATAGCCGAGATCGAGAAGTCCAGCGAGGCCGACGACGATGTTCAGCCCCCACCCGAGCATGATGTAGATCATGATCTGGATGCCGAAGTTATCGATCCATTTGATCGATCCGGCAGAACCGGCGAACATCAGCGCGAGAAGTGGATACGCAGCCAGAAGGAGCAGCCCGACCCTCGGCCCCCAGATCTCCACCGCTTCGGGCACGTGCAATGCTGTACGCTCGACGGTCGATTCCGGAACGGATCGTGCTGCGAGGTAGAGCGCCGTGACACAAAGAAGGCCGACGACCAGAATTCCGAAGGAGCTGAGAGCAGGGGCGAGAAGATCAACCCGGAAACCGCCGATGGTGTCCCCGTCGCCCGCGGCCATCTTGACCGCATAACCCGCAAGCCCCACGAGACCGGCGAACACGATGCGGCCGCGCGCACCGAGATGTCGCATGAGACCCAGCGCCCAACCGATCACGACGGCATACGCCAGCAGCCCGAACCGCGGTAGCAGGACGAGCCGGTTCGACATGTCCTGATCGGTACGCAGCAGGAGGATCGGCACACCGAGCGCGAGCATCAGCGCAGCCGCCTTGGCGGCGTCGATCAGGACTGTCCTTAGGCTGTCGTCGCGCGCTTCGTCGCTGGCGGCTTCCATTCCACCTTTTGCCGTGGCCATTGATCAGACCTTCTCGACTTCGGGTTTGCCGAGCAGGCCCGAGGGCAGGAAGATCAGCGTGATCGCGAGGATGGAGAACGCTGCCACGTCCTTGTAGTCGATCGAGAAGTACGCCGACCACAAGCTTTCGATGAGGCCGATGATGAGACCGCCGAGAACGGCCCCCGGAAGCGACCCGATCCCGCCGAGCACGGCCGCGGTAAACGCCTTCACTCCAGGCACGAACCCGTCCGAGAAACTGACGACGTTGTACTGGAGCATGTAGAGAAGACCCGCAACCGCCGCCAGCGCCGCACCCATCACGAACGTGACCGAAACGGTCCGATCCACGTCGATGCCCATCAGCCGGGCCATCTTGCTGTCTTGCTCACAGGCGCGCTGGGCCCGTCCCAGGGATGTGCGCTGCACGAGATACCAGAATGCGGCGAGCAGAACGATCGTCACCAGCACGATGACGATCTGCTTGTAGGCGAGGTTGATCCCGAAGCCGTCGCTCGCGATGAGGCATGTCTTCTGTGGCGTCGATTGCCCGGCGATGCAGAACCCGCCGTCGATCAGCGTAGGAACCGGTTTGTTGCGCGGTCCCTGCACGACCTGCACGAAGTTCATGAGGAATATCGACATGCCGATCGCAGAAATGAGTGGCGCCAACCGGAACGAACCGCGCAACGGTCGGTAAGCGATGCGCTCGATCGCCCAGCTCCAGACTGACGTCAGCAGCATGCTCGCGATCAGCACGACGAGCAGCGCCAGCGCGATCATGGCGCCTCCTGCCGTGACCAGCGAGCCGAGCAGCAGCAGCACGATCAGAGCGATGAACGTCGACAGCATGAACACGTCGCCGTGGGCGAAGTTCACCATGCCGATGATGCCGAAAACCATCGTATAGCCGATGGCTATGAGACCGTAGATGGAGCCCAGTGTGATGCCATTGATGAGCTGCTGGACAAAATACTCCATCAAATCCCCCGTGTTGCCGCCTGTTGATCAGGACGTGCCGTACCCCCACAAGGGGGCACTTCCCAACCCGATATTGGTAGCGAACCCGGGGACCCTAGCCAAGCGGGGAGTGCGCAAATTTAACCAAGTGCCTCTGCAACCGGCGTGAATGCGGCGCCAAATGCTTCCGCAACAGCGCGATTGGTAATTTTGCCGTCCCAGACATTCAGCCCTTCGGCGAGATGCTTGTCCGCCTTGAGCGCCGGGCGCCAGCCTTTGCCCGCGAGTGCCAGTACGTAAGGAAGTGTCGCATTGTTGAGGGCGTAGGTCGACGTCCGCGGTACACCACCGGGCATGTTCGCAACGCAGTAATGCACGATGCCATCCACGACGTACGTCGGCTCATCATGAGTGGTCGGCCGCGACGTCTCCATGCAGCCACCCTGGTCGATCGCGACATCGACGACGACGGAACCTGGCCGCATGGCTTTGAGGTCGGACCGCCTGATGAGTTTGGGTGCGGCTGCGCCGGGAATGAGCACACCGCCAATGACGAGGTCTGCGGACGCAAGGTGCCGCTCGACCGCATCACGCGTCGAATAGACGGTCTCGAGTTGCGATCCGTACTGGCTCCAGAGCCGGCGCAGGACTTCGGGGTTCTTGTCGAGCACGGTGACGCGGGCGCCCATGCCGACAGCGATCATCGCTGCATTTGTCCCGACCACGCCGCCGCCCAGGATCGTCACCTTACCGGGTGCAACCCCCGGCACGCCACCCAGAAGAAGCCCCGATCCACCGTGCGCCTTTTCGAGGAAATGCGCTCCCGCCTGTACCGCCATGCGGCCGGCGACCTCCGACATGGGAGCCAGCAGCGGTAGCCCACCGGACGCCGATGTTACTGTTTCATATGCGATGCAGACCGCACCGCTCCTGACGAGGTCCCGGGTCTGATCCGGGTCGGGCGCGAGATGCAGGTAGGTGAAGAGGACCTGCCCTGCACGGAGCATGCTGCGCTCCGCGGCCTGTGGCTCCTTCACCTTGACGATCATATCCGCGCGTTTGAAGACGTCTGCGGCCGTGGCGCAAATGGATGCGCCTGCCTTGATGTAGATCTCGTCCGCAGCGCCGATCCCATGCCCTGCGCCGGTTTCGACGATGACTGAATGCCCATGCTCTACAAGTTCGCGGACGCTCTCGGGCGTGAGCCCGACACGGTATTCGCGCGTTTTGACTTCCTTGGGCACACCGACGAGCATCGCACCGCCTCCCGGTTAAGGTTTGTTGACCGGCGCAACGATAAAGCGTGCGTTATGCGATATCTGGCGTATTCTGTGCGAACAATACGAGAATATAGAAAAATAATCCCAGTGAAAGCGGATTTGACAGGGAAACTATGACAAGTTCACACGATGCCCGGTTGTTGCGCGCCCTTCAGGTGGATTCTTCGCGTTCGATCGCCGACCTCGCACAGGAAGCGGCCCTGTCCCCCTCCGCCTGCCATCGACGCGTGAAAAGCCTCGAGGCAGAAGGCGTCATTACCGGTTACGGCGCCCGGGTCGATCCGGCAGCCCTCGGATACAAGATGCATCTGTTCGTCGAAGCGACCCTGACCTCCCAGCGCGGCGAGGATCTCGATGCGTTCGAGCGTGCGGCCTCCGCAGTGCCCGAGATCATCGAAGGCTATCTGATGGCCGGGGGCACAGATTACATTTTGCGAATAGTCGCCCGTGATGTGGCTGATTTCGAGCGACTCCACCGGGAGCGACTTGCGAAGCTCCCGAACATCGCGCGGCTCCAGTCGCGACTCACTCTCAGGGCCTTCAGGCCGTGGACCGGATACCCTGTGCGCGGTGCCTGACGCACGTACATGCGCGGGCGCGATCCCTATAGAACGTTATGTGTGCCGTCGCAGAACGGTTTGTCGTCGGTCGCCTTGCAGCCGCAGAGGTTGACCATCCCGGAGGTCTCGGCCACGAACCGCTGCGGCTGGAATTCGGTCCCCTTGTGCGAACCGTCGCAAAACGGCTGCTTGGCGGAAAGCCCGCACGAGCACCAGAAATATGCTTTACCAGCCTCGAGGGTCACCTGATACGGACCCTTTTGTGCAATCTTGGCTTCCTGAGACATCCTGTTTCTCCGGCGGTTCTGGCCTGCCGCACGTGGGTGCCCAACCATGCCGGCATTGTCAATGGAGTGGATCAATGGGTCGCGCCCCGACCGTGACGACTGTGCCATGAGGGATATTGGACCAGGGCAATCGGTCGGCTAATCTGAGCAATTACGGCATTACCCACCGTCGAAGCGGGCTTGTCTGGCCATACCCTACCGACCAGAAGGACATGATGTTGCGAATCCTGTCACGCCGCTCTCTGGTCTTGTCGATGGCTTCAGTCACTGTCGCCGGCGTTCTCCCCGGCACAGCCACGGCAGCACTGTTTCCCGACCGTCGCGTCCTGCTCATGATCGAAGAATTGGGCTGCCCGTATTGTGCGCGGTGGAAGCGGGACGTCGAGCAGGCCTACCGCAATAGCCTGGAAGGACGCGTGGCGCCGCTCGAAATCATCATGATGTCGGATCCGCGTGTTCGGGCATTGAAGGCCGTTGTGTATTCGCCGACCTTCATCCTTCTCGATCATGGACAGGAGGTCGGTCGCATCATCGGCTACACCAGCGCCGACTTCTTCTGGGGCGAAATAGAAAATTTGTTCGCGCGCTCCGGCTTTCGCCGGCAATAAATGTGCTGCACTGCAATCGAGATTGCTTCGCCTCCATCAGCATCTTAGCGACCGCAGCAAAAACGAACCCGTATCGACTATGGAATAAGTATTCGCAGAAGCGAATATATGTTGCCGGTCGTTTCCATTCAGCGCATCATCGGGCACGTGCGCAGGAAATGCATCGCTTCAAACGCTTCTCGCGCAAAATGCCGGATGAGACCGGGCGACGCTCGATGCCCCCCGGTTTCATGGGGTTTGAGCAGACTGCAAGATGGGTAGCTGCAAGATAGATAGAATGTCGGCCCTGAAGCCGGCGACACAAACGGGAGGACCGCTATGACCAACATTTCACGCCGCCGCTTCGGCCAGATAGCCGGAGGCTTCGGCGCAGCGTCCCTGAGCGGCGTCAGCACGTTCGCGATCGCCCAGACTTCGGCGAAGATCGTGATCGTCGGCGGCGGCGCGGGTGGTGCATCAGTCGCCACGGCACTGAAGAAAGAAGCGCCGAACCTCGATGTCACCCTGATCGAAGCCAATCCGGTCTATGCAACTTCGTTCTTTTCCAACCTCGCCGTCGGCGGCTTCCGGTCGTTCGAGAGCCTGAACCACACCTACGACGGCGTGAAGAAACTCGGCGTCAAGGTCGTCATCGATTTCGCAACCGCAGTGGACCCAGCCAAGAAGACAGTCAGGACGCGTGGCGGCAGGACGTTCGCGTATGACCGCCTCGTGCTTTCTCCCGGTATCGACATCAAGTACGACAGCGTCCCCGGCTATTCGCTCGAAATCTCGAACACGATCCCGCACGCCTACCAGACTTCTGCTATCGGCAAGCGCCAGTTGATGAGCGCTCTCGCGGCTGTTCCGGCCGGCGGCACATTCGCGATGGTAATGCCTGCCGATCCCTTCCGTTGCCCGCCCGGCCCCTACGAGCGCGCGTGCATGATCGCCCATTACCTCAAGACCAAGAAGCCCAAGGCGCGCCTCGTCATCCTCGACCCCAAAAAGGCATTCTCGAAACAGCCGGTCTTCACCGAGGCATTCGAGAAGTACTACAAGGACATCGTCGAACTTAATCTCTCGAACGACATCGACGATTTCTCGATCACCTCTCTCGATGCGAAGGGCAAAACCCTGACCACGAAGTCCGGCAAGAAGGTCAAGTTCGACCAGGCCAGCATCATTCCGCAGCAGCGCGCTGGCGCCATCGCGGAAGTCGTGAGGGAAGGGGATTGGTGTCCGATCAATGGTGACAATTTCCTGTCGTCGAAGGATGCCAATATCCACGTGATCGGCGACGCGTCCGTGGCCGCGCCCATGCCGAAGTCGGCGTTTTCCGCGAACAGTCAGGCAAAGTCCGTGGCATCAGCCATACTGGCAGCCTATGCCAAGAAAGAAGCGTTCCCGGCCCGATATCGCAATACCTGCTGGTCCCTCGTCGCAGCCGACGACTGCATCAAGGTGGGCGCCAACTACGCCATGGCCGACGGAAAACTCGCCGCTTCCGGATCGTTCGTCTCCCAGAAGGGCGAGGACGCCGGTACCCGAAAGCAGAACTACGCGGAGGCGATCGGGTGGTATGACGCGATCACGGCTGACATGTTCGCCAAGGCCCCTAAAGCAGCCCCGGCCGCCTCGGGCAAGAAGGGCTGAAGTCGTAGTCGATCCTGCATGAAGACAGGGGCCGTCGGTCGCAGGATCGGCGGCCCGCTTCATATGCACTTTCGATCAGCTCCGGCGCAGGTCCCGCTCGAGAATGGGTGGCGGCCGCATCGGCTCGCATCTGCCGCCGACAAACACTCCACCCACCACTTCGCAGGCCCCCACCTCGGCGTCGATACGGCGCTGCAAAATGACGAGGACAAGCAGTACCATCAGCATGAAGCCTGCCACGATCCACTGGTAACGCTTCATGATCGGCGTCGGATGCTCGGCGGTGACAGGTGGCCAAACCTGTCACGCCAGGACGGTGGAGCAGCCGGAAAGGGAAGGGCGCTCGCCTCGTAGACACCCCGCGCAATCGCCCGAGCAAGGCAATCCCCGGCGACGAGACCGAGCTCCGTCAGATCGATAGCCTCTCGGCCCGGACGCAACGGTATGGCCTGCATGGCCGCCGCAATGACCGTATCCCCGTCCATCGGCGCATGTGCGGGACGAATCGCACGCGCGAGCCCGTCATCCGCCATATGCGCGAGGCGAGCAGCCTGCGCCTTTGTCAAAATGGCGTCTGTCGCCACGAGTGCGATGGTCGTCGACGGCGGTACCGGATCGCCACCCTTAATCCGCATCGTAAGATCTTCGGCTTCGACCTGAGGCGGCGCGCCGAACCCACCGAATTCGCCATCGCGCTCGACCGGCCAGGCCCAGAAATGCGGCCCGTTCCCTATCGTCGCCGACCCGACCGCATTGACGATTGCTATCGCGCCGACGGTATGGCCGCCCGAGGTGATCGCACTGGCAGATCCGAGCCCGCCCTTCAGCGTAGCGGTCGTCGCTCCAAACCCGCCACCGACATTTCCGAGGCCGAACCGTCCCGGCGAGGCAACGTCGGCAGCCTGCATCCCGAGCCGGATGTAGGGGCTCTCCCGGCCCCAACTCTTGTCGCCGCCGTTGAGGAGGTCGAAAACAATCGCCTGAATGACGATCGGCACGACCGCATCGCGAATTTGAAAGCCGATGCCGCGGTCTCGCAAGACCGCCATCACACCGCCCGCAGCGTCGAGCCCGAATGCCGAGCCCCCTGAAAGCACGATGGCGTCGGCGCCCTGCACACTGCTGTCAAGGTTCAGGATCGTAGTGTCGCGCGTCCCTGGCGCCCCGCCCCGGATGACCCCGGATACGACATTCGGTTGGCGCAGCATGATCGCGGTAACGCCGGTCGCCACGCCCGCATCCTCGGCATTCCCGACAGCGATACCCTGAACGTCAGTAACGAGATTGAAGCGATCGACCATGCACCGATGCAGCCGTAGTATGAAAGATCGGACGATGGTGACACGTCAGGGTTACGACAGCCAAGCGAAAGGTTTGTCGATGTTTAGCCGCGTCGCATGAACGCGACGTGCATGGTCACAGATGGCGCAAGGTCCTTGGCAACGCCCTGCGACATCGTTGCAAATCCCGAATTTTCGTAGAGCGAAACGGCAGCGAGTGGCACTCGCGCCATGCATTTCGGATAGCCGGCACTAGCGGCCTGCTCGACCGCGGACTCCAGCAGTGCCCGTCCGATGCCGATCCCTACGTAAAGCGGGTGGACGAAGTGAGCGGAGATTCGCGCAACGCCGGCCCCGTCTTGGACTGGCGACCAAGCGATTGTGCCGACTGTGACGCCATTGACCTTCGCGACGAGGAACTCCCGCGACATCAGCTGCGCGGTGTAATCGGCTGTCCGAACGTACGCGCAGAGCTGGTTGACATCATCCGCCGAAAGGGATGCTGCAAGGATACGCCGGATAGCAAGCGAATGGACGTGACGGATGGTCGAGAAGTCGTCGACCGACGCAGGTCCGATTTCGAACTGCGGCGACTGGGTCGAGGTGGCGGACGTGACGAATTGGGTCATGCGGATTGCCCTTTTGGACGCGAAACAGAGAGGCAACATCTTCAGGTCGGACCCGCATTTTCCAACCGTCGAGACTTATTTCATTCAGGAGAATAAGAATCAACCGTGACGCAAACTATGACCAGCGCCGGCTTCTCAACAGAATTAAGAGAGCTGTGGAAAACTTTTTAAACAGGCCAGGCTTTCGATGGCTCCGCCGCACCACGAACAGAGCGCAGCCGCTCAACGCGCCCCCGTTCGGCCGTCCCGTCCGGAGGGTTGTGATGCAGGAATTGGCGCAACGGGCCCTGATTCCGCCTTTCGCTCTCCGGTCTGCGTCGGATTGTACTCGGCTTCCTTGCACGAACACCCGGGCACCAGTTCCTTGGTGTACCTGAACGCCGTCTTCAATCCCGTGTAGGGCGTCTGAGCGCGTGCGGACACCGCCTGCCTCATGTCCGCTCCAGGATTCTGGTGATAGTAGAGCTCGGCCGGTGCCGCGCACCGTGACGAACAAACATCGGCGTCGCGGGCAAAATGGTTCGGCAGCGTCGAGAAACTCACCGGAAAGAAATAGCCGTCGCAGAGCCGGACGCAGACCGTTCTGTACGTCGCGAATGGCAGGTGGCCGAACTTGTTTTCGGATCTCGGCCCGTCGTCCTCTGTCTGCCAGCCGCCGAAAAGACCACCCGACGCGTCGCGGCGACGTGCCTCCTGGACATACTGCTGGCCACAGCCGTTTCGGGCGAGTTCACGAATGATCTCGTCCTGGTAGGACCGCTCTCCTGAACCCATCATTTGCTGGCGCTGGGACGTCAATTCCGACAATCTGCGACGGGCGCTTTCGACCTGTCCGGATGCCTGAAGGCACGAGCGTGTCTGTCGCAGCGACTTCACGAAGAGGAACTGCTCGTAGCAATCACCCCGGTCGAGCTGGACTTGCGCCTGATTGAGAGCGCGCTCGGTTTGGCGAATTTCTTCCTCGATACGTGGCAGTTGCGAACGCCCCTGCTGGCCGCGCTGCCCTTCCGCAACGAGCCTCTGCTCGAGTTGGAGACAGATACTGCTCCCTCCGCTTCCAATGCGTGGCGCGATTGCCGCGCCAGGGGCGTTGGCAGGAGGAGGGATCGGGGCAGGCGGTGGGCCGCGGTGGACGGGTTCCCGTGGCACGGGCGCGGATGGGGCCGACCATGGCCACCAGTTCTGCGCCGACGAAGTCCCGATGCCCGCCGTCCCCGCGATCACGGAAACCAGCAGTCCGCACGCGACTGCGCGCGAAGTCCGGCGGACCGACACCAAATTCATTGTTTCTCCGTGCAAACCGACGATTGATTCCCGGCGATCATAGAACCTCCCGCTAGTGGGTCAATGAAGCCGAAATACGGCATCTGGACCGCGACGCATTTGCCTGTGCATTATCGGCGTGTCGGCACAACGGCCACGAAACCGGAAGAATGAGCAATGAACAGTGAGCGCTGGGGCACGTTTCCCGCCCGCATTTTCAACGCCCGGACCGAAGCCAAGGCGTTGCCACTGCCTGGAGCAGGGGAGGGGCCGCAGACGATCGACGACGGCTATGCATTCCAGAAGGCGCTCATCGAGGCATGGGGGGAGCCGATATCGGGCTGGAAGATCGGCGCTACGGCAGCCCCGGTGCAGGCTCGCTTCGGCACCGACCGGCCGTTCTCCGGGCCCTTCTACAAGACAAATACTTTCAGATCTCCGGCCCGACTTTTCCGCCAGAAGTTGCAGCATACGAAGATCGAAAGCGAATTCGCGTTTCGGTTCATGCGTCGTCTCGAGCCGAGGAGCAAGACTTATCAGCGTGAAGAAGTGATCGACGCGATCGACGCCCTGATCCCGGCGATCGAGGTCGTAAGCCCGCGGTTTCTCGAAGTTCCATTCGGCAACGCCCCCCTGGCTATCGCCGACTGGGGCGTGAACGGCGCCGTGGTTCTCGGAGCACCGGTCGTCGACGGATGGGATCCGGATACGGTGCGCGACCATCGGGTTCGCCTTGTGGTCGACGGGACCGAGGTGGCGGCCGGCGAAGGCCGGATCGTACTCGGCGACCCACTTGCCGCCTTGACATGGCTTGTCGAGCACCTGAGTGGGCGTGGGATTGCGCTATCGCCCGGCGATGTCGTGCTGACCGGGACGACGACCGGGATTTTCGACATGACCGGTCGCGAGCACGCTGTGGCCGATTTCGGAGACCTCGGCAGCGTCGAGGCGACGTTCGTCTGAGCCGGCGCGGATTGCCTCATCGGTCGAAAATCGCTAACGCTCCCCCCAGCTTCCAGAACCACAGACATCTTCTGGCTGGCTTCCGTCCTCGCGGAAGCGCCCGGAAATCGAACCGAATATCGGGCTTGAACCATGACGAAGGATCGAACGATCCAGATACAACTCTACAACACGCTGACCCGATCGAAGGACGTGTTCGAGCCGATCGATCGGGATCGTGTCCGGATGTACGTCTGTGGTCCGACCGTGTACGACAACGCGCACATCGGTAATGCGCGGCCAGCCATCGTATTTGATGTCCTCTACCGTCTGCTGCGCGCAGTCTACGGCGAAAGCAACGTCGTCTACGCCCGTAATCTCACCGACGTCGACGACAAGATCAACGCCAGGGCGCGTGAGCTCTTCCCCGACATGCCGCCGCTCGATGCCATCCGTGAACTCACGGTCCGCACGGCCGATCAATACCACCGTGACGTGACCGCTCTCGGCGTCTTGCCGCCGACCATCGAGCCGCGTGCCACCGAACACATCGACGAGATGCGCAGCCTGTGCGAAACGCTCGTCGCGCGCGGCCACGCCTATGTCGCCGACGGCCACGTCCTCTTCGATACGTCGTCGATGGCCGATTACGGCCGTCTGGCCAACCGTACGCTCGAAGAAATGGAAGCGGGAGCCCGCGTCGACGTCGCGCCGTACAAGCGTGGCGCCATGGATTTCGTCCTCTGGAAGCCGTCGAAGGACGATGAACCCGGATGGCAGTCCCCTTGCGGCATTCATGGTAGAGGCCGGCCCGGCTGGCATATCGAGTGCTCGGCGATGGCGGGCAAACATCTGGGTCAGGTCTTCGACATTCATGGTGGCGGCATCGACCTCGTCTTTCCCCACCACGAGAACGAGGTTGCCCAGTCGCGCTGCGCCCACGGAACCCCCGTCATGGCGCGCTACTGGCTTCACAACGGCTTTTTGCAGGTCGAAGGGGAGAAGATGTCGAAATCCCTCGGCAACTTCATCACCATCTCCGATCTGTTGACGACGACGAAGTTCGGAGAGCAGCCTTGGCACGGCCGCGTCCTCAGATTTGCGATGTTGTCGACGCACTACCGCCAGCCGATCGACTTCACGGTTGACCGTCTCAATCAGGCCAAGTCCGCGCTCATGGAGTTCGCTGCCCTGGTCCATGATGTACCCTCGACAGAGCCGCCGCCCGAACTCGTAGCCGCGCTGTGCGACGATCTGAACACTGTCAGCGCCATCTCCATCCTGCACGGCATCGCCCGGTCGGCAAAACGCGGCGACTGCGACAAGGCCGCGTCATTGCGGGCCTCACTCGAGTTTATGGGCCTTTACGGAGGGGAAGAGCCGGGCTCGCTGTCGCTCATGCCACGGGTCGACGTCGACCGCTCGCAGGTCGAAAGTCTGATCGCCGCGCGCAACGAGGCGAGGCGTCAGAAAAACTACGCCGAAAGCGACCGCATCCGCGACCAGCTGACCGCCCTGGGCGTCCAGATCGCGGACAAGAAGAACCCCACGACCGGAGAAATCGAGACCACCTGGGAATTGAGGCGCTGAACAACCTGATCGATCACGCCTTATGCGCTGGTTCCGACAACGCCATTGCGAGTGTTGCGAATTCGGTAACGCTCAGCGTTTCGCCCCGCCGCGTACCTTCGATGCCGCAGCGATCGAGCAGAAGTTCCGGAAATGCAGTCACAGCCTTGAGTGACTGCCGCAACATCTTCCGCCGCTGCCCGAACGCTGCAGCAGTGATCTTCCCCAGAACATCGACAGGGCACGGCGGAGCCATCGTCGCACGGGGCACGAACTCGACCAGTGCCGACGAAACCTTTGGCGGTGGCACGAATGCATCCGGTTTCAGAGCGAGCGAAAGCGAAACTTCGCATCGCCACTGCGATATAACGGCGAGCCGGCCATAGCTCTTGCTGTTCGGCCGGGACGTGATCCTGTCCGCGACCTCCCTTTGAAACATGAGCGACATCCGCTCGTACCAGGGCGGCCACGGCTCCGTCTCGAGCCAGTTGATCAATAGCAACGTCGCGACGTTGTAGGGCAGGTTGGCCGCGATGATGGGCTTGCAACCGAAGCGTGACGCGACGTCGCGCCAGTCCATCGCAAGTGCGTCACCCCAAATGACATCGAAGCGGCCTGGATAGCGTTCGGCGATCTGTTCCAGCGCCGGGCGGCATCGCTCGTCGCGTTCGATCGCGATGACGCGATCCGCACCTTCCATAAAAAGCGCGCGCGTAAGCCCCCCTGGGCCCGGGCCGATTTCAAGTACGCTCCGCCCGGCGAGCGCACCACCTGGCCGGGCCGTGTTGCCACCTGCCGCAAGGCGTGCGATCCGCCGTGTGAGATTGAAATCGAGAAGGAAATTCTGACCGAGCGCCTTGTCCGCAGCGAGATCGAATTCGCGAATGACATCCCGCAAGGGCGCCAGCCCATCAGGCGGACGCGCACCGCCTGCAGTCCGGGTCGCTTCTGACGGATCGTCGGCGTCGCCGATCATCGCATCTCGATGTGCGCGTCCTGGCGCAAATCCCTGAGATGTTTTTTCGCGAGCTGCTCGAACTGCTGCGACTGCAGTTCTTGCGCAGCCTCGTCACGCCGTTTGTCGTCGGACTTGATCTGCCGCCGTTCGCAGACCGCATATAGTTCGACACCCTTGGTGCCTGTCTGCGGCGGCAGCAGTTCCCCGTCCTTGGCATTGGCAACGAGGCTCCGTGCCGGTTCGGACAGGGAACTCGCTTTGACGAACTTCAAATCCTCGTACGTTGCACCGGGCGTTGCTGCCGCGATCTGCGGCATCGATTTGCAGGACGTGAACTTCCGTCGCGCGCCGTCGGCTTCTGCGAGAGCCTTGGCCATGGCGAGCTGATCGATCCTGGCCGGGAGAGGGTAGGTTATTTTCTGGATATGCAACTCTTGCCCTCCATCGGGCGTGGCTGCCGAACTGGTCGCGAGCAATCGATCGATGTCACGCTGCTGGACGGAAATTTGCGTCGAAAACCGCCGACGGATGACGTCGCGCCAGCTGAGGTTCGCCTTGTAGCGCGCCTTCATTGTCGAGATATCGACACCCATGCGCGCCAGGTTCTGTGCGAACTGAGCCTCCGAAACCTTGTTCTGTGCCGCAAGTCCTTTGATGACGCGTGCAACATCGTCGTCACTGACCTCGACACCGAGCCGGCGTGCTTCCTGGAGCTTGAGCTTTTCCTCGATGATCTCTTCCTGCGCTTCCTTCGTGACCCTCAGAACCGCCGCACCTCGGGCGCTTTCAAGTGCCTGCTGCTGAAGCGACTGCGCGAACACTTTCTTGCGGGCTTCGATGAGGCCAATGATGTGCTCGCGTGACTTGCCCTGATTGGCGCGGACGATGTCTTCGATGATTGCGCGGAACCGGCGGTTCGTATCCTCCGATTGTGCGAGGCGCTTGAAGTTCTCCTGTGCCTTCTCACCAATGCCATTGAGGCTCAGAAGGCGCGCGCGCTGAAGAACTTCATACTGTGTAACCGGTTCGTCGTTGACGATCAGAATGATGGATTGACCAGCCTTGCCAGCCGCCCCGCCCTGATCGCTGCCCTTCTTGTCATCGACAGTCGCTGCCTTGGCCGGTTTTGCGGGCTTGGCCTGACGTGCACCAGGTGACGCGGGCGCAGGCGGCGGCGCCGAAGCTCCGGCCTTTGGCGGCGCCGTAACGACCAGCCCAGGCATAGTAACCTGTGCAGCGCTCCGCTCCGGGTTTGCCGTAAGGAATGCGAAAGCTGTCAGAACCGCCGACAGTCCAACCCTCGATATCGTACGGGATGATTTCAGCATCACACTTCTCATGCTATCCGCTCGACCCGAGTCGCTGCTTGCGAAGGATACATGACATCCTCATCCTGAAACCAAGGCTTCGGCTTCAAGCGGGCGACTTATACAAGTTTTGTTGCAAACCCGGAAAACGGCAAAGGCAAGGCGCGCGCCAGTCAAAAACGTAATGCCACCACCCCTCTCGCGAAATTGTGCCCTTCAACGCGGGGGACGGACCTATTTGTTGGTCTGATTATCAAGTCCCGACAGGAAGCTCGTCACGTCGGTCCGCGTATTGAGCGATCCCAGATGTTTAAGTTCGAACCGCAGCATGACCGTCCGGTCGGGCTGGATACCGAGCGTCTCGTTCTTTATGAAGCTTTCGCTGTAGGTCGCCGACAGGACGAAACAGTCGTCCGCGTAACGGATTTGCACCGCATCCTGCAGGCGCATCTGCTCGTCGATATCGTAGCGGATCGACGCCATGATGCTCCACGTGTCGGTCAGCTTGAGACCCACGGCGCCGATGATCTCCTGGGCGCTCTTGAGTGTAACACCCGACGCCAGTGTCTCGGCTCGCGTGTAGGAATAACCGATTTGCGACGTAAGCGGCCCGGCCCCGAAAGACAGCAGCGTATCCTGCCGGCGCAACGTCAGGTCGTCCGTGTCGAAACGGCCTTGAGCCACGAGGCTGAGATTGGCGAGCGGCGACACGTAGAGCCCGGCAACATAGTCCGATTTCCGTGTTTCGAGCCCGTTGGCAAGCGAGAAGTTCCAGCGGTTCTGTTCCGTCGTCACATCCCGGCCGGCGTCGGCGAAGACATTGGATCCGGCGAGATGCAGCGACTGTCCAAGTACGACGCGGGCATTGAAACCATTCGATGCCTGGAATGTGTACTTGGTGCCATAATTGAACCGGGTCCCCTCGTCGATGCGGTCGAAGCCAGTCGATTTGCTCTCGAAAAACAGTGAGTTGTCGTCAAAGACGATGCTTCGCGAATCCTCGTTCGGAATAAGACGCTGATCGATCCGCTGCGAAGCATGGCGCGTGACCACCTGTGCGATCGGTTCGATCGTGTGTGTCGCGCTCGGAGTATGCGCCACGAACGGATAAGCATACGTCAGCCCGGCGCTGCCGATACCGCGCCACATGGTGTCGCTGTACACGCCGCTACCCGGGATCGCCGGATTGACCAGCGCATTGTCGAACGTGAAGAAATCCGCACGGATATTGGCGAACGGCGTCCAGGTCTGGCCGATGGGATCGATAAGCTTCCGGCGCCAGTTTGCATCCGCGACGACATGCGTCGTGTCCGTGCCCGGCGAAAGGAGGCCACTTACGACGCCCTGGCTGCGCTGCATGACCCTGGCGTGACCATTGAAACTGAGCTCGCCGCCGAGAACCGGCTGCGCCATGATGTAGTTGTAGTCGAAGACGGGAAGAGCCCACGCCTTCGAGGTCTGCGAGTCGTTCGGCAGCAATCCGCCGAACTGATAGAGCGATGCATTGAAGTAGTTCCGGTCGCTCAGCCCCGTGAGATATCCGACGTTGACGCGGTCGGTTTGCAGGATGTTGTCGAAACCGTAAAAGCGCCGGAACGATGCATCACTCTCGAGCGTCACGTCCCAACCGAATTTCCACCAGGAGCCGAGCGAGAACTGCCCCCGAGTCTCAAGCGTTCCACGGAAACCGTCGAGGCGCTCCCGTTCAATCGGAGTAAAGGCGGCGCTATCGGGTAGATCGTTGACGTTCTGATCGATGGCACCGAACTTGATGCTGTATTGTCCGGACTGCGTGCGCTGCCGCCAGTCGCCCTGCCACAGGACACCTTGTTTCGAGTAGTAGCGCGGATTGAACGTGAAGCCGTAACTCCGATCGAACGCGAAATAGTAGGGAACTTCGAGGCTGAAGCCGAGCTTTCCGGAGTATCCAAGGACCGGCGTGAGAAAGCCGGACTTGTGCTTCACCGACGGATCGGGGTGCTGGAAGTACGGAAGATACAACACGGGCGTGCCGAAAATTTCGAACGCCGCGTCCTGGTAGGTGATCGTCGCGGCCTGCTGATCGTGAACGATCCGCGCCGCCGAAATGCACCACAGGGGCGATTGCCCCGGTTCACTCTTGCAGGGCGTGAACTTGCCCTGCTCGAATTCGGTGACATTGCCGTCCCGACGGATTGAACGGCGGGCCTGGATGCGTGTCTCGTCCCGCGCGATGATGCTGAGGCTTTCTACGAACGCATCCCTGAAGTCGTCGGTCGTGTCGATGCGCTCTGCGCGCGTAATGTTTCCGTTCGGATCGCGAAGCTGCACGTTGCCTTCAGCGATCAGCTTGTTGGCGCGCTGCTCGTAGGTGATCTTGTCACCCGTCAGAAGGTAGTTGTTGTAGAAGATCTGCACGTTGCCACGCGCGATCACCCGACCACCTTTCGTGTCGTAGATCAGATCGTCGCCCTGCAGGTACAGGGGCGCGGCGTTGTTGATCCGCTTCTGCTGCCCGAAGATGCCGCCGGGTTGCGACGGGAACGACGAGCCGGGTTTCACCGTGCTGAAATTCTTGATGCTCGGATCCTGGCCTAGGGCCGGATCACTAGCCTGGATCATCAGTCCGAAAACCGCAGTGATGGCCAAGGCGCAAAAACGCACCAACCCGCCACGCCTCGGCCCGGACGCGTCGACCGCATCCCCACCACGGCGCGTCGAGCCGCACATGTCGTGCGGTATCGGCGCGAAACTCACCACCTATCCATCCTCCTGGTTCAACAGAACCATGACGGCGAACGAAGCTGCTATAACCACCGGAGCCCACACAGAAAACGCCGCAGACACAAGCCCGGACAACCCGATCTGGCGCGACACCTCCGTGAGCAGGAAAAACCCTACACCCCCGATGATCCCCGCAGAAACCATAGTCTGGATACCCCCCTGTCGGAAGGACCGCAAAGACACAGTGGCTGCCAAAAGAACCATGGTCGCGAGCAGGAACGGACGGGACTTCAGAAGCTCGTATTGGACGGCAAAACGGGCAACTGGAAGACGGTTGGCCTCCGCCAGTTCGATGACGTCGGGAAGATCGAAGATCGACACGGACTGAACTGACCCCAGCGCATTGCGGACCCGGGACCGGTCGAGCGCTGTACTCAGTTTGTACTCCATGAAATTGACCGGTTCTTCGCCGGCCTTCGCGATGCTCCCGCGCTCGAGATCCCAGTATCCGTCACGGAGAACTGCCCGCTGCGCGACCACGGTCTCGCTCAGCCGATGCTCGGCGTCGTAGAGAAAGACAGTGACGCCACCGAGCGTAAGCCCTTGTTCCGCAACGACCGAAGCGGTCATGACGGAGGCACCGTCACGACCTTCCTGCCGAAGCCAGTTCCCGGCACCGGTACTCAACAATCCACTGTCCCGCCCGAACGCATCGGCCATGATCTTATCGGCCTTTGCGAGCGCCAGTGCCGACAGCGGATTGTAAACCGCTACAGCGAGGACACCGAGCAGCAGCGCCACAGTGATGCCTGGCCGCAACACCTGCCAGACAGACATTCCGCCAGCGCGCATCACCGCCAATTCGGACCGACGGCTGAGGCTCATCAGAGCGCCAATAGAGCCGACCAGCACGGCAAACGGAATGAGAATTTCGGTGAACGCATGAAGCCTGAGGAATCCCAGCCAGAGAAGGTCGCCGCCGGAAAGGGATTTGGCGGTACGTGCCCGGCGCATGAGTTCCAGCATGTCGACGAGAAACACGAGCGTCATGCAGACCACGAGGGCGCCTGCGATCATGACCGCGAAACGTCGACCGATGTAGTATCGCAGTGTCCGCCCACGAATCATTTCAGCCTCGGGCGCCCGGGCTTGCCCCGGCTGTCTTTTTTGCCCGTCCTCGTCTCAGGCCATCGAGACTTCTCCTGAGCGTTCCTGCGAATTCAGTGACGTAGCGCACGAAAAGGGGAGGGCGCCGCGGGTACAGATTGATAACCATTGCTGCAAATGCCAGCCCGCCCGCGACGATAGGGACCGCATACATGAGCCAAAGCATGTGCGGACGAACGATTGTCGCGTTGGCCGCCGCAATTCCTCCTAGTCGAACACCGACCGCGACAACAAATCCGACGACAAGGGCATTCGTCCTGTTCTGCCGTGTCGTTTGTGCCTGACCGGCGAAAGCAAGAGCGATCAGGATGAAGGCGAGTGGATAAAGCGCAGTTGCTGTTCGATCGTGAGCTTCCGCCAGAAATCGACCGGCTCCACTCTGTCCCTTCATTCCGGAAGCATGAGATTTGAACAGCTCGGCCGTGGACATTTCACGCGGTCGCAGCGACGTGACCGCCTCCGTCCGCTGTTCGAGGCGATTGAGATCGACGGCATAGCGGTCGAAAACCACCATCTCGCCGGGGTCCTGTTGGTTCTTCTGTCGCAGGATTCGTCCGGCTTCCATGAGCAGATAGGTCGCGCCCTCCTGCGTTCTGAGATAGCCGCGCTCGGCGAAATAGGTCGATATCTGGCTGCCGTCGCGGGAATCACGAATGAGCAGACCGAGGAGTGCCCCGTCTGGCGCGCGCTCCCGGATATGCATGGTCACGTTCGGTTCGGGTTCAGTGAAGCGCCCCGCCTGGATGACCTGTCCGACGAGTTCGGTCCGGATGTCCTGTGCCCGGTTTTTCAGCTCGAGGCTGGCGACCGGGGCTAACAGATGGTTGATGCACAAAACCACTGCACCCATGACGATGCCGACGAGAGCAAACGGGCGCAGCATCCGGAGTGACGAAGCCCCACCGGCAGTCATGACGATTTGTTCGCTGTCGCTATTGAGCCGGTTGAGCACATGCAAGCTGGCGATGATCACGGCAAGAGGGGTGATGAAGGCGATCAGAGATGGGATCGCAAGGGTCGTCAGCTTGAGGAACTCCGTCACTCCTTGCCCCTGAGACGTCATGAGATCGAGCTGGCGCAGGGCAACCGCGATCCACGTCACGCCGGTAAGAGAAGCGAGAATGAGACCGATAGATCCTACGACCTGGCGCAAAACGTAGCGCCCGAGAATTCCCATGAGAAAGAACGCCCCTTCTCTGACATGCGGTTGCCGGACCGCCGTCCAACACCCTCGAACCCAAGCTTTTTCAGCAGGCCTGCCGGTCTTGCAAGTGGTTTTTGAGGTCCCACACATTTCTGGCCGAAACGTGTCCTGACGAGCGTACAAAACCCCTGATGTGGTCGAGAAATTCCTTGCTCGACCGAAGGATTGACCTCTAACCCTTGCAGATCATGAAATAGCCGCTTGGTCGCGACCGGAAGACGGTCGTCGCCTCGACGAAACCAGGGTTGGATCGGTTGGAAATGAGCACGAACGTTCCCGAAATTCGCTTTGCGTCCCTGTCTGCCAATCTGAATGAAACGACGCTCCTACTCGTTGGCGCCGGCCTCGCACTCGGGACAGTTGGCCGTGACCTCGACCAGCGCAGCGGCGGCGTCCTGATCAAGGCCGCAGGCATAGCGGCCCACACCGGCAAAACGCGTCAGAATGTTGAACTCTTCGCGCCACCCAAACTCGGGATCACGCGCCTCATTCTCCAGGGAGCCGGAAAAGATTTCGCTGAACTCGATCGCATCAGTCTCGGCGGGCAAGTGCTGTCGAGTATCAAGTCGCGGAATTGCGAAATCGCGAGCGTCGTGGCCGATATCCCGGCCATTACCGCCGCATCCGCCCCCGAGTTCGCTGCAGAGCTCGCCTATGGAATGCTTCTGCGATCCTACGAATTCAAGAAGTACCAGACGTCAGGTTCCAAGAACGACGACAACGGCAGCGCGAATGCTAGCCTTCGATCGGTCACCATTCATACGAACCGGCCGGAGCAGGCCGCCGAGATCTTCAAACACCATCAGGCCAGGTACGACGGCGTGGCTCTGGCGCGCGACCTGGTGAATGAGCCCGCCAATGCGCTTGGCCCCGTGGAGTTCGCGGAACGTATCCGCGAACTGACCGGCAGCGGCCTCGAGGTCGAAATCTTCGATGTCCCTGCACTCGAGAAGATCGGGATGGGCGCTTTGCTTGCAGTAGGGCAGGGGAGTGCGCGCCCCGCACGTGTCGCCGTCATTCAGTGGCACGGGGCCAAGTCGAAGCGTACCAAACCTCTTTGTTTCATCGGCAAGGGCGTCGTTTTCGATTCCGGCGGCTTGTCCATGAAGCCTGCGGCCGGCATGGAGGACATGAAGGGCGACATGGCAGGCGCTGCGTGCGTCACGGGTCTCATGCTGACGCTGGCGCGACGCAAGGCGCCAGTAAACGCCGTGGGTGTCGTTGGCCTCGTGGAGAACATGCCGTCACACATGGCGCAACGGCCCGGCGACGTTGTCCGGGCCTTGTCCGGCAATACCATTGAAGTGCTCAATACCGATGCCGAGGGCCGTCTCGTGCTCGCCGACCTGCTCTGGTACTCCGAGGATCGCTTCAAGCCACGCTTCATGATCGATCTTGCGACGCTGACCGGGGCGATCATGGTCGCCCTCGGAAAGGAACATGCAGGCCTGTTCTCGAACGACGATGCGCTCGCAGGTCGTATCGTGGACGCAGGTCTCGCGACCGGCGAGCGCGTCTGGCGCATGCCTCTCGATAAAGCCTACGACCGGCTGATCGATAGCAAGATTGCGGACATGAAGAACATTGGCGGTCGCTTCGGCGGCGCGATCACGGCCGCTCAGTTCCTGCAGAGATTCGTAAGGGACACACCTTGGGCGCATCTGGACATCGCCGGCACGGCAATGGATTCCGCCAAGACCGACATTTCACAATCCTGGGCGTCGGGATGGGGCGTCCGGCTACTCGACAAGCTCGCGCAATCCGCCGGCGAGCCGCACGAAGCAAAGCAATAATAAAATGAAAACACAAAACTAAATACATCAATGTTCCATAATAAATATTATGCGAACCAACAATGCTGAGAGTGAGCGACCTCGTTACCGGCTCTCGAGTTGCGACGCGCGTGACGACCTGAGGAGAAATTGGATGGAAGGCGAAAAGACGGACCCCGGCGCTGTTCCTGCCGCCGCGCCCCCAGCCCCGAATTCGCTCGCCACCCTTGCCGGCGTCATGGCTGCGCTCAGGCAACCCGAAACCGGATGTCCCTGGGATATCGAACAAACCTTCGAGACCATCGCCCCCTACACCATCGAGGAAGCCTACGAAGTCGCAGACGCAATTCATCGGAACGACCTCGTCGATCTGAAAGACGAACTCGGCGATCTCCTGCTACAGGTCGTCTACCACGCACAGATGGCCTCCGAGGAAAAGGCCTTCGCCCTCGACGACGTGATAGAGGCCGTCACGGCGAAAATGATCCGTCGTCACCCCCACGTCTTCGGCGATGCAGCTACGCGCGCCGCCGGCGCCCCGAAAGGCTTCTGGGAGAGGATAAAGGCCGAAGAAAAGGCTGCGAAGTCAGCCGAGCGCGCACGTTTGCGATCCCTGCACCCTGGCGCGAAGTCCGACGAGCCGGTCGCAACGTCCATCCTCGACGACGTCCCGACAGCCCTCCCCTCCTTGACCCGCGCGGTGAAGCTGCAGGCAAAGGCGGCCCGCGTCGGCTTCGACTGGCCGTCCATCGACGACGTCTTTGCCAAGATGCGAGAAGAACTCGGCGAGCTCGAGCTGGAGATGTCGGCACACGCCGCCGCAAACAGTGCCCAGGCAAACGCGACGTCTCCCCACGCGCCACCTCCGGCCGCCCTCAGGGAAGAACTCGGTGACCTGCTCTTCGTCATGGCGAACGTTGCACGGCATCTCGATATCGACCCGGAGGCTGCCCTGTCGCAAGCCAACGCCAAGTTCGTCCGGAGGTTTCACTATATCGAAAGCCGTCTCGCAGATTCGGGCCGCTCACCGTCCGAATCGTCACTGGCGGAAATGGACGCCCTCTGGGACGAGGCCAAGGCGCGCGACAAATCCGCAACCTGAAGCATCTGGCCTCGCGGACAAGATTACGCGAGCACCTGCTGTGGTCGCACTGAAGACCCCACTTTCAGGTTTCCGCCTTCATCCCATCATGATCTTGCGACGCACCAGCGTCAGCCGACGATCGCAGACCGCGGCACCTGGCGAAGACGTGACTCGAGCCGCGCCCGTGCTGTTTCGCCCATCTTAATCCTCAGGATGATGTCGCCGTCCGTGTCGGAGCGGCGCGAAAGCACAGCGCTGTTCTCATGGATCCAGGCCAGCAGCGCCCCCTCCTCCGATGGAACCGAGACAGACAGCGTCGTCTCCCCCTCCCCGAGCACTTCGTCGATCCGCTCGAGCAGATGTTCCAAACCCTCCCCGGACACCGCAGACACCAGAACCGGTGGCTTCGGATTGCGGCGTGCCTTGTTCGCGAGTTCTTCCCGCCGCTCCGGATCGATTTTGTCGATCTTGTTCCAGACTTCCAGGACGTTCGCCGTATCGCGCCGCACATCGATCCCGAGATCGAAAAGCACCCGCTCCACATCCGCCGCCTGCTTGTCGCTTTCAGCGTGATGGATGTCCCGGACGTGCAGGATAAGGCTCGCGCCGATCACCTCTTCGAGCGTTGCTCTGAATGCCGCGACGAGCATCGTGGGAAGGTCGGAAATGAACCCCACCGTATCCGAGAGGATGATCCGCCGCTTCGATGGCAGCCGCAATTCGCGCAGCGTCGGATCGAGCGTCGCGAACACCTGATCCTTGGCCAGAACGGCAGCGCCTGTCAGGCTGTTGAAGAGCGTCGACTTCCCGGCATTGGTATAGCCGACGAGCGCAACGACCGGATAGGGAATACGGTCACGCTGCGCCCGGTTGACCTCCCGCGTTTTGACGACCTTTGCGAGGTCCCGCTCAATCTGCTCGATACGCTGCTGCAGCATGCGCTTGTCGAGTTCGAGCTGACTTTCGCCGGGGCCACCCAGAAAGCCGGCGCCACCTCTTTGCCGTTCGAGATGGGTCCAGGATCGAACCAGTCGCCCCTTCTGGTAATTCAGATGCGCAAGTTCAACCTGAAGACGCCCCTCCCGTGTCGCAGCGCGCCGCCCGAAAATCTCGAGGATCAGGCCTGTCCGATCGAGGACTTTGGCCATCCAGGCCTTTTCGAGATTGCGCTGCTGTACCGGTGTCAGCGGATGGTCGACGATGACGAGCCCGGCCTTGTGCTCTTCGACGAGGCACTTGATCTCCTCGACCTTCCCGCTTCCAAAAAGCATCCCCGGCCGTGGCTCCGAGAGCGGCACAATGAGACCGACGCGCACGTCGAGATCAATCGCATTTGCAAGCCCGACGGCTTCGTCAAGACGATCCTCGGGTGCATGAAGCTCGGGGAGCGCGGGCCTGTCGGACTGTCGCTGCTCAGACGATGCAAACCGCCGTCCCTGTGGCGGCTGCGGAACCAGCACGAGTGCCCGTGTACCGCTCGAACGACCGGCGAGATTGCCGTCGGAATAGACGCCACGCCGACGGCGCCCTCTTTCACCCTGGATAGTTTCGTCGTGGGACAGGTTGAAGACCTCGAATGGAATGCAGCCGACACGCAATACTCAACGCCTCAGCCGGCGTCCTTCTCGCCCTGCTCGTCCATGAGGTTGAGCGGCTGACCGGGCATGATCGTGGAGATCGCATGTTTGTAGACGAGCTGGGAATGCCCGTCGCGGCGCAGCAGGACGCAGAAATTGTCGAACCACGTCACGATGCCTTGCAGCTTCACGCCATTGATGAGGAAAATCGTCAAAGGAATTTTTTGCTTGCGGACGTGATTTAGGAAAGCATCCTGCAAGCTCTGCACACGTTCAGCCATAGTATGACCCCGTCTTGTTATCGTTGGGGACGCCCTACAAGCACCCCGTGCCGCTACAATCCGCCTAACTTGCTACGATCATTGAGAAAACGCAAGTGTCCCGCCACTGGAACGGCTATCGACGGCTGCGATGGGGCTGCAAACGTCCGCCTACGGCGCCGCTGCCTCGGCGAACTCGTGGAATTTCGCCCTGAGTTGCAGGCTCAAGATCCCCGGCGCGCCGTTCCCGATGGGTCTGCCGTCGATGGAGACGACGGGTGTAACGATACTCGTCGCCGATGTGACGAACGCCTCGCGCGCCTCCAGCGCCTCGGCGATCGTGAACGATCTTTCTACAAGTTCCAGACCCTCGCGTCGGATCAGATCCATAAGGGTCGTGCGGGTTATCCCCTTGAGAAGATCGACCGAGGCTTGCCGGGTGATGAGCCGACCTGCCTTGTCCACGATCCAGGCGTTACTCGACGCGCCCTCCGTGACGAAACCATCCGCATCGACAAGCCACGCTTCCTTCGCCCCGATCTTCTTGGCCTCTTCCTTTGCCAGCGATGCCGGCAGCAGCATGACGGTTTTGATGTCGCAGCGGCCCCAGCGGATATCCGGCACCGACTTCACTCCGATCCCGGCATTCGCGCCACTTTCCATCCGGTCGCGCGAGACAGAGCGCGCGACACAGACCACGGTTGGTTGCATCGACGCCGCATCCGAAAACAGAAAATCGCGCGGCCGCGCGCCACGGCTGACTTGCAGATAGACCGATCCGTCCCGGACGCGATTGCGGCGGATGGTTTCGCGCAGAACCCGGGACAAGGCCGGCCTTGCCATCGGGACAGGTATCCGGAGTTCCCCGAGAGAACGCTCGAGCCGGTCCATGTGCCGCGTCTCGTCGATCATGCGGCCGTCCCGCACCTCGCAGACTTCATAGACCGCGTCTCCGAACTGGAAACCGCGATCCTCCGCATGGATCGCCGCCTGCGACCAGGGAAGGTACCGGCCATTCACGTAAACTATGCGCGACATGCTCTCACTCTGTCTCTAGCGACGCGGGCGTTGTGGATCAGACCGGCCGGGGTGCGTCGGGCGCTCGTTGATCGCCGGTAACCCCGAGGGCGCGGAGTTTTCTGTGCAATGCACTTCGCTCCATACCGACGAACTCGGCCGTCCGCGATATGTTTCCGCCGAACCGGTTGATTTGCGCAAGAAGATACTCGCGCTCGAAAATCTCGCGCGCTTCCCGAAGCGGCAGGCTCATCAGATGCTCCTGCCCTCCGTTCAGTGGCAATGACACGTTCGACCCGATCTCGTTGGGGAGCATGTCCGAGGTGATCGTCTGCCCCGGCTCGCCCGACGACAGGATAAGGAGGCGTTCGATGTTATTGCGAAGCTCGCGGACGTTACCGGCCCAGTCATGCGTCTGAAGCACGGCAACCGCGTCCTCTCCGATCTTCCGTGGTGCCAGACCGGACGCCTGCGACAATTGTTGAACGAAGTAAGAGATTAGCGCCGGAATGTCGTCCCTGCGCTCGGCGAGGCTCGGCACCCTGAGCGGGACCACGTTCAGCCGGTGATACAGATCCTCCCGGAAGCGCCCCTCCTGCATCTCGCGCTCGAGATCGCGGCTCGTGGAAGAAACCACACGGACATCGACCGCGACCTTCTGCGCACCGCCGACGCGCAGGAACTTCTGCTCGACGAGCACGCGCAGCACCTTGCCCTGCGTTTCGAGCGGCATGTCACCGATCTCGTCGATATAGAGGGTTCCGCCGTGAGCCTCTTCGAGAGCACCGACCTTGCGTGGACCCGAAACATCTTCTGTCCCGAATAGCTCCTCTTCGACCCGATCCGGCGCCATCGATGCGGCATTGAGAACGACGAACGGACCGTCACTCCTCTGCGATTTCTGGTGCAGGATCCTTGCCGCCAACTCCTTGCCCGAACCGGCCGCTCCACGGATCAGCACGCGGCTGTTCGTCGGGGCCACCCTGTCGATCGCTCCTTTGAGCTGGCTGATGGCGGCCGAACTACCCACCATGTCGACGGTCACGGCCGCCTTTTCGCGAAGCTGTTTGACTTCGCGCTGCAGTTTCGAGGCTTCGAGCGCCCGCAAGGTCACGAGCAACAGCCGGTCCGACTTGAATGGTTTCTCGATGTAGTCGTAGGCACCGCGCTTGATGGCTGTCACTGCGGTCTCGATATTGCCGTGCCCTGAAATGATGACGACCGGCAGATCCGGATGCGCCTTCTTTATGATGTTGAGCACTTCCAGCCCGTCGAGCCGTGAACCCTGCAGCCAGATGTCCAGAACGACGAGATGCGGTCGCCGCTCCTCGATGGCTTTGAGCGCTTCGTCGCTATCGCGCGCAAGCCGTGTCCGGTGTCCTTCATCCTCCAGAATGCCGGAGATGAGATCACGGATATCGGCTTCGTCATCGACGATGAGGATATCGGCTGCCATGTCAAAGCTCCTGACTCATGCGCAAGTGTCCGAAGAAAGTATCTCGCATCGAGGTCGGTTTCATGTCGTCGATCCCATAACTATGTACCGGTACTTGCGAGTGTGCTCCGAAGCGAGGTTCGCCCTTCTGCCTGGTGCGGCTGTGCCCGCGGCAGCGTAATGCGGACGAGTGCGCCGCGCTCCCGCCCGGGCTCGACTGGCGCATCCTCGAGGGCAAGTGTCCCTCCATGCCCTTCGACGATTTTTTGCACGATCGCAAGGCCAAGTCCGGTGCCTTTCGCCCCCTTTGTCGTGACGTAGGGCTCCAACAATCGAGTACGTTGCTGCTTTGGAAGGCCAAGACCGTTGTCGATCACCTCTATGATGGCATCGAAGTCACTTTCACGGACAACGACGGATACGCGGCCCTTGAACCCGGCAGGTGTATCTGCCGCATCGATCACGGACTGAACGCTCTCAACTGCATTTTTAACGAGGTTCGTGAGCGCTTGCGATAATAGGCGCCGGTCCCCTTCAATTGGAACGGCCCGATCGGGCAGGACTGCTGAAAGCTCGATGTTCTGGCCGTGCTCGAACAACGTGACCGGATCACGAACGGCATCCCTGAGGTCCATCGGCGCCATCTCGGCCTTGGGCATCCTGGCGAACGAAGAGAACTCGTCGACCATCCGCGCGACGTCGCCCACCTGCCTGATGATCGTATCAGTACACTTGTCGAAGACCTCGCGATCGTCCTTGACGACCGCGCCATACTTGCGTTTCAGCCGCTCGGCTGAAAGTTGTATCGGCGTGAGCGGGTTCTTGATCTCGTGCGCAATGCGCCGCGCGATATCTGCCCATGCGCTCGTGCGTTGCGCGGTCACGAGATCGGTGACGTCGTCGAACGTCAACACGGCGCCAAAATCCTCCTCACCGGATCTCTCTTGCGTAAGGCGCACTGCAAAGGTGCGCTCGACGCCGCCGACTTCCACGGCGATCTCGTTCAGCGGCCGCTTCCGCGTCGTCTCCGCAGCAGTCGTCAGCATTTGCCCGAATGCCGGAATAGCGGTAGCAAGATGACGTCCGACGAGATCGGCACTCTTGCTTCCCAGCAACCTCTCCGCTCCGGGATTGACGAGCGTGATGACCCCTTCCCTGTCGAGACCGAGGACACCCGCGGAGACGCCGGCGAGAACGGCCTCAATGAAGCGCCGCCGTTCGGTGAGTTGACTGTTCGTATCGACCAGTTCTGTCCGCTGCCGCTCGAGTTGCCGCGTCATGTGATTGAAATTCTGACTGAGCCGGCGGAGATCGCCTTCGCCGCGATAGATCGGCAGCTCGACTGACAGATCGCCGCGCGCGACCGTCTGCGATGCCGCGATGAGGCGGCGTATAGGGGCGACGATCGAGTCGGCGAACCGCAGACCGACCCAGATGGCACTGGTCAACGCAGTCAGCGCGGTCATGAAATACATCAGTCCGTGGATGAACTTCAGCCGTCCGCCAAGTTCGCGCAGTCGTGAGTATTCTGCGACACCATCTTCCGCGCGCCGCAAATGTCGAACGACCTTCGGGCTCACACCGCGGGCGACGTAAAGATACATGTCCGAATGCTCGCTAAGCTTTGTGAGTGCAGCGATCCTCGACCTCTGGTCCGTTGGCATCAGCAGGGGTACCTGACCAGCGTCCGCAGCGCGCACGAGCGCCTCTGGTGGAGCCTCGTAGGGAATCTTCTCGTTTTCGATCGCCGAGACCTGAACCTGCCGATCCTTGCCGATGACATAAGCCACGGGAAGATCGCGAAGCGCCGCCTGCGCAAAGACAAGTTCGCGAAACTTTCGCGGATCGGCAACCGACAGCCCTTTCGCATCGTCGAGATCCTTCGCCATGTTGACGACGTCGCTTCGGATGATCTGGCCGTGTTCTTCGAGATAGGCGTTCGCCACTTCCATCGTATTGTTGATGATCGCCCGCGTGCGCTGGTTGAACCAGTTGTCGAGACTGCGGGAGAATGTCGTCGTGGCACTGATCGCAAGGACGAGTGCCGGCAACATCGCGATGACGGAAAACAGCCCCACGATGCGCACGTGAAGGCGTGCGCCTGCAGACTTGTCGCGCCATCCCCGCACGAGACGCCGGACCTGGATCGAGATCATCGCGATCAGTGCCACGACCAGGACGAGATTGATCGCGAGTGCCGTCAGCACCACCGGCCCGGTCGGAAGGATCGGTGTCAGCCCAGTCATGATGAGGTAGGTTGCGAGCCCGGAGACGAGGGACGCGGCGACTACCCCCAAACCGACGAGGACCGACCGCTCGTCCGAGCGCGGAACGAGCGTGATGGCGGGGTTGCTGACGCCCGCCCCACCAGATCCAGCATCCGTTGGCGCAGTCTCCCGTCCGGTTTTGCTATGGGACCCGCCCATTCCGTCTCCGATCTCTCTTAGGCCCAAAGCCATCACGACAGCCGAACCGTCGGCGACCAAGCTGCGCGCTGCGGACACCCGCTGAAACTGGCGGCGTGACATTTTTGCAGCGACGGTCGCATCTAGCATAACGAACTGTGGCTGTTTTGCGACAGGAATGTCCACCGGCCGCAACGGGTGTGGATTGAGTGGCAGCCGCCCCGCCGATTGGCAATTTCCCAGTATGTACAAAGCGGTAATATTTTTAGGTCACGATACTCCCGTTTTCTACTGGCCTATGGAGCACCACTCCTGTGTCATTTGGCAATCTCTTTCTCTGGCGTGTGACGCTTGGCGTTCTGTTCGCCCTCTTTGCAGTATACCTCCCCTATGCGGGCCTTTCTCCCGGAGAAAGCGCCGCAACGACACTCACGTTCCGCCTTATCCTGGCGGGTTTGACCCTGCTTTGTGTCGTGGCCTTCGTAGCAGGCCCGATCTGGAAGCGCTCGGACATGTCGTCAAATCCCTCCGCTGCGCCACCGACCGGTGCGATGTCCGAGGCCGAATTAGACTCTCTCATTCGCCGTTACGTGACGCCCCCGTCCGAGGAGCGCCGGGCGCAGCCCACCGCTGCAGGCCACGTACCTCTCAAGGCGAGCACACGAGTACCCGATGTAGAGCGTCGCTCCGGCTTCGGACGTAGACTAACGGATCGCTGATCGGGAAATCCTGCCGCGCGTTCAGTCGCCGCCAGCCCCACGAAATACCTGGATATCTAGGTCACGTATCTTCTTCCGGAGCGTATTCCGATTGAGACCCAGGAGCTCGGCGGCGCGGATCTGGTTCCCGCGCGTGGCAGCCAGCGCCGCAATGATGATCAGTGCATTGACCAGCGTCTGCCACCACGAGT
>DAOMWV010000001.1:0-57705 GCA_035436725.1 Hyphomicrobiaceae bacterium | reverse complement strand
TCGTGGCGGCCGGCTCCCCGCAGGGGAGTCGCCACGAACAACTGGAATGTCCGTTTGTGGCGGCCGGCTCCCCGCAGGGGAGTCGCCACGAACAACTGGAAAGACCATGCGGGTGTAGCTCAATGGTAGAGCAGCAGCCTTCCAAGCTGAATACGAGGGTTCGATTCCCTTCACCCGCTCCATCTCTCGCCTGCCGCGATTTCCGGTCCTGATCGTCGCTCCCGCATTGCCTGCTGGCCGACGGTCGGTTCCTTGGCGGGCTGCGCCCATCTGCAACTCGTATCTCCGCACAACTGTCCTGTTGTGACACAGGCGCCAGCTTCGTCTCGTGTGAAATCATCGCAAACGCTGCGTCCCCTCCATCGGCCCGGTTCTTGCTGAACCCGGCACAGGCATCCCTCGAGTCGGGACATTGGGGCAGGTATGGTCGGTTTGGCGCAAACATTAACGGGCAAGGAGCGCGGCGACAGTCCGCCGCGTCCGATCAGCGCCGTAACCGGTCAGGCGTTGTCCCTCGACGCCATCCGCGATCCCGATGCCATCCATCAACTCGAGCCGGAGTGGCGCGCGCTTATGGCGGCAGCATCGCAAAAGGCGACCATCTACCAGAGCTACGATTGGGCGGCGGCGTGCGTGCGGCGGCTTCCGCCGCGCACCGAAGCATGCATCCTCACAGTCCGTGCCAGCGGCCGCCTTTTGGCGGTCGCGCCCATGATGATCGACCGGCTGATCGGCTTGAAGACGATGCGCTGGCTCGGCGGCAGTCGCGCCATCTACGGCGACGTCCTCGCTGACGATGCCGTCGATATCGCGTCATGGCTGGACCGTGCTTTCCGGGAGCTCGGAACCCGGTCGCATGTGCACAGTCTTCAACTCGAAAATGTGCGCGCCGACGCACGCATCGCTCCTTACCTCGAAGGCACCGCACGCAAGACGGTGGCGAGAGGGGCCCCCGCCATCGATCTGGCGGCAATTGGATCGTTCGAAGCCTGGCGCGCCAGCCAGTCCCGCACGACGCGGCGCAGCAGATCACGTCGCGTCAAGCAGTTACACGCCGCCGGTCGTGTAAGTTTCGCGTTCGAGCCAGTCGGCCCAAGTGCATCCGAACGGATCGCGACTTTGCTCGCGATGAAGCGAGACTGGGCCGAAAGCCGCGGCATCATATCGAGGACGATAGACGACCCGGATTTTGAAGGCCTCGTGAATGAGCTCGCAGCACCGGAAAGTTGCCTCGACGCGCGGTACTCGGAACTTTCGCTCGACGACAAGGCCATCGCAATCGAGCTCGGCTTCGTCGCCGACGGCATCTATGTCTCCTATCTCGGCGCCTACGATCGCACCTACGAAGCATTCTCCCCGGGCATGCTCCAGCTGGAAAACACGCTTGAAGCCTGCTTCGCCGAAGGAATAAAGCGCTTCGATCTACAGCCGCCGGCCGACGCCTACAAGCTGAGCCTCGCGAATTGCGGCACCGAAGTGTCGAGCTACTCCCTGGCGTTGACCCGACCGGGTATCGCGCATGGTCTTGTCGCCGATGCAGATCCGGTCGGTCTGGCCAGGGCATTGATTGACAAGATGCCCGCCCGCGTCCGCCACGTCATGTCTGGCGCTTTGCGTCGCCACCGGAGCGCTTCGGCCCGCACGGCGAGACCCGCGAAGACGAACGGCCTCTTCAAGCCAGCGCTCGTAGTGTTCGGCGCCGGCTGCGCGATTGCGGCGTCGTTGTAGCGTGGCTGCGACCAGCAAAGCTGTCGCACGACAGCTATGCGGAGCCCTGATCGTCGTTCCCTTCACCGCCCGGCGTAGCTGGTGATAGCCTTCCCGAGAATGCCGTCGCAGGCGCATCCGTACATGGACGGTGCCTGTCGTTACTCGGGAGGTGCATTGCATGGAAGTATCGTCGCCGGGCCCCGGTCCTGAAGCACAGTTTCGCGCCTTTCTGAAGGAAGGCCGCTTCATGATCCAGAAAAGCCGCTCGACCGGTGGCTACGTCTTCTACCCGCGTATCGCCGAACCGCGCACAGGAGCGACGGACCTCGACTGGGTCGAGGCATCCGGACGCGGCACCGTCTACGCCATCACAGTCAATCGCGCTAAGACGGGTGACCATAACGTCGCCATCGTCGAACTCGCCGAAGGCCCGCGCATGATGTCGCGGATCGACGGTGTCGAAGCCGTCCCCGTGGGCACCAGCGTCGAGGCGCGCATTACCGATATCGACGGCCAGCCCGCCGTCGTCTTCGTCCCCGCAGAAGGAGCAGGCGCATGAGCGGCTCGTCACTGCGCGGCAAGACCGCAATCGTCGGCCTCGGAGCGGCGCACTGGGGCGAGGCCCCCGGCCGCACGGCCATCGAAATTCTCGGCGAAGCAGCCATTGCCGCCATTGCCGACGCCGGCCTTGAGGTCTCCGATATCGACGGCATATGCGCCGCAACCGCGACGCACGGCTTCCCGACACTGTCGGTGGCCGAATATCTCGGCATCAAGGCGACCTTTTTCGACGGCACCAACATCGGCGGTTCCTCCTTCGAAATGCACCTGCTCCAGGCGGCTCTCGCGCTCGATGCCGGTATCTGCAATGCCGTCCTCATCTGCTACGGCTCGAACCAGCGCACCGCCTCCGGAAAACTCGTCTCGATGAGCGAGCCGCAGTGGCACGAAGCGCCATACAAGCCGCGCCATCCAATCAACGGCTACGCTCTCGCCACCTCCCGCCACATGTACGAGTACGGCACCACGCGCGAAGATCTGGCCGATATCGCTGTCGCCGCCCGCCAGTGGGCCAACCTCAATCCCATGGCATTCGCTCAGGGGCCGCTCACGCGTGAAGATGTGCTCAACGCACGCATGATTTCCGATCCGCTCACCGTTCGCGACTGCTGTCTCGTCACCGATGGCGGCGCGGCCTGCGTCATGGTTCGTGCCGATCGTGCGCGCAGCATGAAGCAGAAGCCCGTCTACCTTCTCGGCGTCGGTGCGGCACAGTCGCATCGCTCGATCGTACAGGCCGAAAGCCTCACCCGGTCCGTCGCCGCCGACAGCGGCCCGCGCGCCTACGCCATGGCCGGCCTCGGACCGTCGGATTGCGATCTCGTCATGCTCTACGACGCCTTCACGATCACCACGCTGATGTTCCTCGAAGACCTCGGCTTCTGCCCGAAAGGCGAGGGCGGCCGCTTCGTCCGGGGCGGCACCATAGCGCCCGGCGGCAAGCTCGCCGTCAACACGTCCGGCGGCGGCCTCTCGTGTGTTCATCCCGGCATGTACGGCATGTTCCTCATCCACGAAGCCGCGACACAAATGCGCGGCCATGCGGGTGCACGCCAGTTGAAGACCTGCGACATCGCGCTTTGCCACGGCAACGGCGGGCAGTTTTCGAGCGAGGTGACCGCGATTTTCGGCAGCGAAGCCACGCTCTGAAGCCGGCGAGGGAGTATCGGAAATGACGGACACGAGGTTGGCACAGCGCTCCGGCATGCTCGCGGGAAAGGTCGCGATCGTCACTGGAGCGGGTGGAGGTATTGGCCGCGAAATCGCTGTCGCCATGGCATTGGCGGGCGCCGATGTCGTCATCAACGACATCGGGGCGTCCCTTGGTGGTGAAGGGCTCTCCGATACGCCCGCCACCCAGACGAAGCAGATCATCGAACAGCGCGGCGGTCGCGCTGTCGTCTCGACCGATAGCGTCGCCGATTGGGCATCCGCACAGCGGATCGTCAAGGCGGCGATCGACGCTTTCGGTCGCGTCGACATCGTCGTCAACAATGCCGGCATTCTGCGCGACAGCATATTCCACAAAATGAGCCCGGAAGATTGGCTCTCCGTCGTGAATGTTCACCTGAACGGCTCGTTTTTCGTTTCGCGCGCGGCTGCCGAATATTTCCGCGCGCAGAACGGCGGTGCGTTCGTTCACATGACATCCGCGTCCGGCCTCGTCGGCAATTTCGGCCAGGCCAACTACTCCGCCGCCAAACTCGGTATCACGGCGCTCTCCAAGTCCATTGCTCTCGACATGGCGCGCTACAATGTCCGGTCCAATTGCATTGCGCCGTTCGCCTGGTCGCGCATGACCGACAGCATAAAGGCAGACGATCCAATCCAGAAGGCGCGCGTCGAAAATCTGAAGCGCATGACGCCGGACAAGAATGCGCCGCTCGCAGTCTTCCTCGCCTCCGACTCCGCTGCGAAGATCACCGGTAACGTCTTCGCCACGCGCATGAACGAGATTTTCGTCATGGGCCAGAGCCGGCCGCTGCGCTCTGTCCATCGCGCGGAAGGGTGGACGCCCGAAGCGATCGCCGAGCATGGCATGCCCGCACTCGCGCAGTCGTTGTTGCCTCTGGATCGATCACCGGATGTTTTTTCGTGGGAGCCGATCTAGTCTGATCACAGGCAGAAGAAGCGAGGGAAACCTATGCAGAAATCCCGCGATCCGATGTCGGCGATTGCTCCAGATACGACCGGCCTGAACTTCTTCACCGCCGATCCGTCCCTCTCCGACCTCCTCGATATCTACGTCGAGCCGGACCTTCGCCGTCACATCGAGCCGCATCTCGTCGAACTCGGCGCCCTCGCGGGCGGCCGCCTGGACGAGTGCGCGCGCCTCGCCGATCGCCACCCACCGGTCCTGCATACCCGCAACCGCTTCGGCGACGACGTCCAGTCGATCGAGTATCATCCTGCCTATCGCGAACTCGAAGCAGCCGGGTTCGGCCGCTTCGGTATCCACGCCATGTCGCATCGCGGCGGCATTCTCGGCTGGCCGAAGCCCTACAGCACCCCTGCAAAGCACGCCTTCACATACCTCTTCAATCAGGCCGAATTCGGCATGGGCTGTCCGCTCAACGTAACCGACGGCGCGGCCATGCTGCTCGATCGCTACGGCGCGCCCGGGTTGAAGGCGAAGTACCTGGAAAATCTTGTCACCACCGACATGTCGCGCCTCACGCAGGGCGCGCAGTTCATGACCGAGAAGGAGGGCGGCTCGGACGTCGGCCGCCTGACGAGCCGCGCAGTGCGCGAGGGCGAACACTGGCGGCTCTATGGCGACAAATGGTTCTGCTCCAATGCCGACGGTGGCATCGCAATGCTGCTCGCCCGGCCCGAGGGCGCATCACAGGGAACACGCGGCGTTGGACTGTTTCTGATGCCGCGTCTTATCGACGACGGCACGCAGAACCATTACCGCATCGTCCGCCTGAAAGATAAGCTCGGCACCCGCTCCATGGCATCGGGCGAGATCAGGCTCGAGGGCGCTATCGCCTATGAGGTCGGCGCGATCGACCGCGGCTTCGTGCAGATGGCGGAGATGGTCAATTGGTCGCGGTTGTCCAACGGCGTGAAGTCGACGGCGCTGATGCGCCGCGCCTTGCACGATGCACTGACGGTCGCGAACAACCGGAAAGTCTTCGGAAAGCTGATCGTGGAGCATCCGCTGGCGCGCCGTCAGCTGTTGAAGATCATGCTTCCGGTCGAACAGGCCCTGTCGCTTTCGTTCATGACGGCCGACGCACTCGAGCGCGCCGAAGTCGGCCGCAGCCAGGCCGCAGCCACACTCGTTCGAATCCTGACGCCCGTATTGAAATATCGAGCGACCCGCGACGCGCGCAAGGTCACCGGCGACGCCCTCGAAATGCGCGGCGGCATCGGCTACGTCGAGGAGTTCGCGACGCCGCGCCTTCTGCGTGACGCACACCTCGGCTCGATCTGGGAAGGCACGGGCAACATCGTCTCGCTCGATGCGGTCCAGCGAGCAGTCGGACGCCATGGCGCCGAAGGTGCGCTCGCCGACGAACTGCACGCACGACTGAACGAGACCCAGATCGTGCCACTATCATTCGCAGACACGCTGAGACGGCACATCGACAGCGCTATCGCCTTTGCACGGACCGTTGCACGAACGCCCGAACTCGAAGCCGACGCACGTCGCGCGACCTCAATGCTTTATCACGTCGCCACTGCCGTCATGCTGACCTGGGAAGCAGACCGCATCCATGCGGCACGCGGCGATGCGAAGCGCCTTCTGTTGTCGCGCCTTGTCGTCGATCACAAGATCGGCGCGACCGACCCTTATCGCCCGTCCTCATCCGCTCGCGACGACATGATCGCGCAAGCCCTGCTGTCGGACGCCGTCGTCTCGAGGACTACGGCATCCGAACTACTGTGATGCCAAGTTGGAGCGCTGGCTGAAACTATTGCTGTTTGCCCTTGCCTTGTCCCTTGCCCAAGCCTTTGCCGCGCCCGCCGCCGGTCGAATCCAACGCTGCTTTGCAGTTGGCAGATAGCTTCGTGTAGTTTTGTTCGAGGCAGATGCGCGTGCTGCCGTCGTGCGGTTTGCCAGCGCAGGTTTTCGCGATGTCCCCGCTGCACGATGTCGCTACCGGCCCCGACTGGGCGTGAGCGACCGAAGCGGCAAGCGCGACTGTGATGGCAGCGAGAAGGAGTCGAGAGTTCTGCATGAGGCACCTCCACGTGATCAAAACCAGAAAAGCGTGACATGACGCCAATCGATGCGATGCCGTCGTCACAAGTTCATAATTGCGCAATAACGATGAAAAGCAATTGAGCGCGATCAACGCTATTTGTGCGATCTAGTCGCGCGCAACGGACGAGGGCCCGGATCACTCCGGGCCCTAACTTCAGGACGAGCCAGCACTATCGGCTATGGAGCAGTCGACGCGCGTTAGAAATTGACCTTGTCGCCGCCCTTGAGCTGCAGCATCTCACGCGCTTCCTCGGCGCTGGCGATCTCGAGGCCGAGGCCTTCAATGATTTGCCGCACCTGCCGTACTTGCTGCGCGTTGCTTTCAGCGAGCTTGCCCGGTCCGATCCAGAGGCTGTCCTCGAGACCGACCCGTGCATTGCCGCCGATGGCGACAGCCTGCGCCGCGATCGGCATCTGGTTGCGCCCGGCGCCGAGCACGCTCCAGTGGTAATCCTTCCCGAACAGGCGGTCGGCCGTCCGCTTCATGTGCATCACGTCTTCCGGATGCGGCCCGATTCCGCCAAGGATGCCGAACACCGACTGGATGAAGAACGGCGGCTTGACGAGCCCGCGATCCGCGAAATGCCTGAGCGTATAGAGATGCCCGATGTCGTAGCACTCGATTTCGAAGCGCGTACCGTTTTCCGCGCACGTCGTCAGGATGTTCGCAATGTCCTTGAACGTGTTCTTGAAGATGCGGTCGTCAGAGCCCTCGAGATACGGCCGTTCCCAGTCGTGCTTGAAGTCCTTGAAGCGCTCGAGCATCGGATAGAGACCGAAGTTCATCGACCCCATGTTGAGAGAGGCGACTTCCGGCTTCAGCTCGGCGCACGGCTTGAGCCGTTCCTCGACCGTCATGGTCGGTGAGCCGCCCGTCGTGATGTTCACGACCGCATCACAGCGCTGCTTGATCACGCTGAGAAAGGGCTTGAACGCGGACGGAGCCTGATCGGGCTTGCCGGTTTTGGGATCGCGCGCATGAACATGCACGAGCGCCGCGCCGGCTTCCGCCGCTCCGATCGCCGCGTCCGCAATTTCGGCGGCCGTCACCGGCAGGTGCGGGCTCATGCTCGGCGTATGGATTGCGCCGGTCACCGCGCACGTGATCATCACCTTTCGACCCTTCTTGAGTACGGCCGGCGCTTTTGCTGCGGATTTCGTCGTCTTTGCCATGTCTGCGTTTCTCCCTGATCCCGTGAGCCGTTGTGAAAGTGTCAGACCTTGTAGCGTACCGCGCCGCGCTTGTGCGCTGCGAGTGCCGCAAGCCTGCGATTGCGCCAGAGCGATTTCTTGCCGACGTCGGCAGCTGTCGGTTTAGGACCGTAGGCGGCGGCGACCTTGGCCGTATTCGCGTCGTCCCACACGCCCGCCGGCGGCAGATCCTTCATGTAGCGGCGGAACCAGGGCGTGTAGCGGCGGCAGTAGTCCTCGATTCCTTCAGGCGCGTTGAGTTCGATCGTTTCGAACGGTCCCATGAACGCCCAGCGAAGGCCGAGGCCGTCTGCCACCGTGTGATCGAGATCCGCCGGAGACACGACACCATCCTGTACCAGGCGGAATGCCTCCGCGAGCAGCGCCACCTGCAGGCGGTTGAGCACGAAGCCATCGATCTCCTTGTTGACGGTGACCGGCACCTGACCCACGTCCGCGAAAACCTCCCTGGCGCGCTTTACGGTGTCGGCCGACGTCCAGGGCGCGCCGCACAACTCTACCACCGGAACAAGATGTGGCGGATTGACGGGATGGGCAACGAGGCACCGTGCGCGTCCCTTCAGTTTTTCAGTGAACAGGGACGACACGATCGCGGACGTCGACGACGCCAGGATCGTTTGCGGTTTTGCCGCCGCATCCATGCGCGCGAAGATGTCGATCTTCGCTTCGAGCGTTTCAGGGCCGCTCTCCTGTACGAAATTGGCGACCGAAACCGTGTCCTCGAGTGTTTCTGCGACGCGGATACGCTTGACCGCGGCATCGGCGTCGTCGACGAGGCCGAACTCCTGCAATTCCCTGAGTGACGTCTCGATCTGCGAGACCGCTGACGCGCGCACCGACGCGACCGGATCCCAGAGCACGACGCTCCAGCCACCACGCGCAAATACGTTCGCCCAGCTCCTGCCGATCAGTCCCGAACCGACGATGCCGACCGTTCCGCGTTTCGTCATGTGTCTGCTCCCGTTTGCGCATGTTGATCGAGTCTACCAACCCTTACGACACACGTCCCCCCGGGCGGGTCTATCTCGAGGTTGGAGCAGCCACGCACCAGCGTCACGGCTGACTTGGTCGAAGCCAAAAGCACGCCAAGATTGCAGAAAACTAGAAAGCATCATTGAAAAACAAGGAATAATTTGAGAACAGGGGAAAAATTGAAAAATACAACCATTAAGTGTATTTTGTCGTCATGCTCATTCGCCAGCCGCAACATTCGATCGCCCATGGCGCCACGACGCGCGCCAACAACTTCGACCTCATAAGGCTGACCGCGGCGCTGCTTGTCCTTTTCAGTCACTGTTTTCCGCTGACCGGTCAGACCTGGGAACCGCTCGAGTATGCAACTGGCGGGCTCGAGCAGGCGGGCTCCCTCGGCGTCATGACGTTTTTCGTCGTGAGCGGCTTCCTCGTCATGCGCTCCGTCATGGAGCGCTCGCCCATTGAATTTCTCGAAGCCCGCGCACTGCGCATACTACCGTTGTTCCTGGTGGTCACGATTTTCGATGTGGCGCTCGGTGCGTTTTTGACGACACTCGACCTGCGCACGTATCTGGCGCACGAACTGACCATCGCCCACGCATGGAATCCAGTTTTCGTGAAAGGCATCAGTTTTGCCTTGCCGGGCGTGTTCGAGACCTTGCCGATCAGGGCTGTCAATGGCTCGCTATGGTCGATGGTCGTCGAAGTCGGCTTCTACGCCGTCCTGTTCGTCTGGTCGCTCGTGCGGCTCTGCAATCGCTGGTTCATTCTTGGCGCGTGGGCCGGATCGGTCTCGCTGCATCTGTTGGTCTTTCCCGCGATCGGCGTGAACGCGGCGAACCCGGGCCCTCTGTTGTGGCCGGGGGCACAGATGTTTTTTGTGGCCAAGCTGGCAACAGGCTTTCTGGGAGGCGCTGCACTTTGGCTCTGGCGTGACCATGTGCCGTTACGGGGAGATGTCGCGCTGGTACTTGCAGGTGCGATAATGGTCACGCTGGGAACCCCGCTGAATCAGGCGGCCTACATACTCGGTCTGCCCTATCTTGTGATTTATCTCGCGCTGTTGCCGCCCCTTGCGCCGCGCCTGTTCCAAGTAATCGGCGATTTGTCCTACGGAACATATCTGTTTGCCTTTCCGGTCCAGCAGACGTTGGTCTGGACCTGCGGGCCGTCCATAGGACCTGTCACGCTGGCACTCATGGCGACACCGGTTGTCCTTGTTATTGCCGCGCTTGGATGGCGAACGATCGAGCGGCCGGCTCTTGCCCTGCGCCGATCGCGACGCAGCATCCCACATGAGGCGCCGGCGCGCGTTTGACTGCGGCAGCGCCGAAGCTACGATCGCGGCGGTGATCGTCGGTGTGGCGAGGCGGGAGTTGGACATGGATCTCGGAATAGGCAATTTGCGCGTTCTCGTGACGGCTGGTGCGAATGGCATCGGCCTCGGCATCGCCCGTGCGTTCCTGCGCGAGGGGGCTCGCGTGCACGTTTGTGATGTTGACCAGACCGCGCTCGCGTCTCTCGCCAAGACCGACCCGGCACTCGGCCGTTCCAGCTGCGATGTGTCCGATCGCGCTCAGGTCAAGGCGATGTTCGATGAGGCTCTGGCGCATCTCGGCGGCCTCGACTGCCTCGTCAACAACGCCGGCATCGCCGGCCCGACCGGCAAGGTCGACGAGATAAATCCGGAAGACTGGGACCGTTGCGTCGCCATCGACCTGACCGGACACTTCAACTGCGCGCGCCTCGCGGTGCCGCATCTGAGACAATCCAGAAACGCCTCGATCATGAACGTGTCGTCGGCTGCCGGGAAGTTCGGCTTTGCGATGCGCTCGCCCTACGCGGCAGCGAAGTGGGGCGTGATCGGGTTCACGAAATCCCTCGCGATCGAACTTGGCAGCGATGGCATACGCGTCAACGCGCTGCTTCCTGGCATTGTCGCGGGAGACCGCCAGCGGCGCGTCCTCGAAGCAAAGGCGCAGGCGAGGGGGATCTCGTACAAGGAAATGGAGGAGCGCGCGTTTTCGTTCACGTCCATCAAGGATTACGTGACCGCCGAGCAGCTCGCCGACCTCGTCGTCTTCACGGCCTCGCCGCGCGCCAAAACTATCTCCGGACAGGCCCTCTCGGTCGACGGCGATACGAACATGCTGAGCTGAGCGCGCAGCGACCAGCGCGTGAGGCCGGCAATATGGATTACGTAAGCTGCCGCCTCTGGCGGCACGTAGCCGCAGGCGTCCGCGTTAGCGGCCCCGGCCGGAGCGCGACCAGCGCGTGAGGCCAAAAAGGCGTGTCGTCTCGCGCCTAGGTATTGGGATGAGATGGTGCCCCTTGTCCGCGCGCAGCGGCCGGCGCGCCGCAGGCGTGTCGTCTCGCGCCTAGGTATTGGGATGAGATGGTGACCCTTGTCCGCGCGCAGCGGCCGGCGCGCCGCAGGCGTGTCGTCGCGCGCCAAGAAAAATGGTGCCCCCGGAGGGACATAGACATATGAATTACATGAATTTTCCACGAACGTTCATTCACGTCCAGTTTTGTCTGCCGACACCCTAAAATGGATAGAAAAGGTTGCAACAACAGCGGTTCGATAAATGGGGAATCGAGAAGTGAGCGTCTGCTCACGTCCAAGAAAATCTCCGATAGACCACCGCCATCTCCAACGGCTAGATGGTTTATGAGATGGTCTATAATGGCGGGCGGGATGACAAAGCGCGTGGTTGGGCTTAATCGGCTGAGTGCCACTTTTCTCAGGCAGACCAAGAAGCCCGGTGTCTACCTCGATGGTGGCGGCCTGTATCTGAAGATCGCGGCCAACGGCACGCGGCGCTGGTTCGTCCGGATTGTTTGGGGCGGCAAGCGCATTGATGTGGCGCTGGGCACGGTCAACGTGACGTCCCTCGCCGAGGCCCGCGTCCATGCTGCCACCATTCGAAAGGCAGTGGTTGAAGGGCGAAACCCGAGGACCGCAGTCACCGACATGCGCACACGAAAGCGGCGCAGCGGACTGGCAGGGTCGATGACTTTCGAGGCGGTCTGGAATCTCCACTGGGAGCTGAAAAAGGTCACCCTCGCGACCGAGAAAGATCGCAAGGCGTACGCGAACATGATGCAGCGGAACGTGATCGCTGTTTTTGGCGCGCGACCGGTGGCAGATATCCAAACTGGTGAAGTTGTCGAAATGCTGCGCCCAATCTGGACGACGAAGGAAGAGACAGCGCGCAAGGTATTCGAGCGCGCGCGCGCTGTATTCACGTACGCCCTGACAACTGGCCACCGGACGGCGGCCAATCCATGTGAAGGTGTGGCGGAGCTGTTGGGCAAGCGCATCAAGCCGGTGGAGCACAGGAGGGCGCTGCTCTGGCAAGATGTGCCCGCTTTCATAGTATCGCTACGTAAGCGAGGCGGGCTCGTATCGAGTCGCCTTGCGTTCGAGTTTCTGATTCTGACCGCGACACGATCAAACGAAACGCGCGGAGCGCTGTGGAATGAAATAAGTTTTGCCGAATGTCTCTGGACCATACCGGGTTACGATGAGGTAACGGGTCGTCGAATGAAGACCTCGAACGATCACGTCGTCCCCTTGTCAGCTCGTGCCATCGAAATCCTAAGAGAGGCAAAGAAGGCGAACCCGAAAGGCGAGTTGGTGTTTCCCGGTCTGAAAGGTCAGCCGTTGTCGGATGCAACGCTGACGAAACGGCTCAAGGACATGGGCCTACGAGGGGAAGCGACGGCGCACGGTTTCCGATCAAGTTTCAAGGACTGGTGCGCGGACAATGGCGTCGACGATCATCTCTCTGAACTGGCGCTTTCTCATGCCGATCCAGATCAGGCCAGAGCCGCATATCGGCGTACAGCATTACTCGCATCTCGCAGAAAACTCATGGAAGATTGGGCGGCATTCTGCTGTGGGAGTCCGGTGAGCAACAAAAAAATTGGTTGACGCCACTTGACCAAATTCCGGCAAACTGGGATCAAAGACGGGCCGTCGAGTCCATCGATGACAAGCCAATAGGTTGAGGCGGAAACAAGCGCCCTTCATGCACACTACAGGGCTCGTACCCTGTCCATTGCCAATGAGCGATGGTGAGTTCCCGATAGAAGGCTGAGCGGGAAGAGATGACGCAGGCTCGCCCACTGCGTCGGTGGTGATCGCCACCGTTATGGAACGGAACAACTCGATATCCGAGAGCCGCCCATGACTTCTACTAGCAGCCTGAAATCACACGATTCTGTTGTTCGCCCGCTCAGTCTCGCCCAAGTGATCGAGTTCACTGGGGTGTGCCGTGCGACAATCTACGAAGCGATCCGTGACGGCAAATTCCCACGTCATGTGAAGTTCGGTCGCCGCACGTTCTGGCTCTCCGATGAAATCGACGCGTGGGTCGAGGGTCTTCGCATGGCTCGCGACCAGGGTGTAGCAGATGCCGATTATGCTGCTAGCAGCCGTATCGCCGTGACGGCACGCAGCGCACACAAGAAGCGCCGTCTGAGGCCCCCTGCCGAGCGCGCAGCGTAAGTGATTCAACCACGAATAAACCCCAGGTCTAACAGCCAAGCGCTGATTGAATTCCTAGGTTTTCGATGATGACGCGGGGGCTCTGAACCTTGGACAGGAGGAGCGGGCGCGTGAGGCACATAGGTCCTTCAGATGACATCTGACACAGTGCCCGAATCTTCGGGTCAAGCGGCATCGGGCAACGTGATGCCCAATCTCGCAGCTATTCAACACTACTGCGAGCTCGTGATGAGCTGCGCGCTCGTGGCGGTGCCACTAAACGAGCGCGCACAGCATGTCATGACCCTTGTGGGCAAACGTCCAGAGCCTGCTGCGTCGGGGGATAGGTTCCGGGTTGCGCGCTTTACGATCGGTAAGTCAATGGCAATGGCTCAGACTGCGGCGCGTTGGTCGCGCGAAGATGGCATGAACGTCTATCTCGCGCCCGTCGTATACCGCAAAACCACACTCAAGCGACGGTCGCGCGGTATGCAGGAGGATATCGCATTCGTGCTCGGCGTCGGTTGCGACGTGGATGCAGACCACGGTCAGAACGTCAGTTTGATTTCAATGCTGAGGCCGCTGCCGTCTGTGACCATGACCACTAGCGTAGGGAACGCTCATGGAGTTTATCTTTTCAAGGAGCCAGTTCCGGTATCTTACGCCCGCCAGCTCGTGGCCAGTCTCGCAAAATTTGTTGGCGACAAAGAGCTGAACGCTCATGACCCTAACCACATCTGGCGTGTGCCCGGTACACTGTACTATACAACGGCCGACAAGGCGAAGCGTCGCGGACTGTCTTGGCCCGTTGCGCCAAGGGTCGTGACCGTCGACATTGAAATCTGCCAGTATCGGCCGGTAGACGCGCGGGAACTTGCCGATTTTCTCGCCACCGAAGCGGATAGCGAAGACGAGCGCGCCGCCTCTGAAAATGGCCCCCGCGAACTCGGTAGTCGGTGGCAAATCGGGCGCGAAGTATGGAATGAAGACGAACGCGAACTGACGCGCCTAATTGACGCCCTTAGGCACCTGGACAAGGTCGATCAGGCAAGTCGCGCTGGTGGGCCACCAATCGCGCTGTGGGGCGTCACCTACGACCTCAGAACACGCGCGACTTGGCTCATGGTCGGGATGGCGCTGCATGTCTTCATGAAGGGAAGTGAACGCGGCTTCGACTTGTGGAGGTCGGTCTCAGCGGGTGATGCAATGCTCGGCTTTACCGGCGAACCGGAGAGGTGGAACGAACGGGATGCCCGAGAGCGCTGGATTTCCTTTGCCTCACCGGGCGGGCGCGAGACCTTTTACACGGTGAATACTCTGTTCAAGCTCGCGAACAATTTCGGATTCGACAACCGGCGAGTCAAATATGGCCTCTCGCCGCTCCCTACGAAGACGCCAGCGATCTCGCGTCGAGGTCAAGCCGTCGCTGATGCTGGCCGTGCTTTCCATGCCTTGAGCGTCACGACGGAATCGGGTGGCCGTGATTTGCGCAGCGAGGCAAAGGACGCGCATCGGCGGCTGGCACATCGCTCTAAAGCATCGCGTCGCGAGCTTGCGGTTCTGCAATTGATTTACGACGACCTGCACGGCCGGGACGATGGTAAAGGGCCAGTAGGGGTCGCTTATCGCGGCGGGCGGTCCTATTGCGCCGAATTGTCGGACGGGTCGTCGGCGGGGTGGGACAACCGCGATCTCTGGCGGGCGGTTAAGGGGCTAGTCAGACTCGAACTGCTGATAGCCTCCAGCGGCAACGAGATCGGCGCGCATGGGCGCAAGGGGGCAAGTTACGCCCTGACCCTGCCGCACGGTATGACATGGGCCGCCCTTATCGAAGATCGCCGCCAGCGGCTTTCCCACCGGCCAGAATCTGGAAAAAAGGGTCGCGAAGCGGACCAGATATTGCGCCAGAAATCTGCTGCATGGGAGGGTTATTCAGCATCGGCAAATCCGCCACCCTCGCCCCCCCTTCAGGGTGACCCAGCATCGGCAAATCCTACGATGCATACTAACTGGAGAGAGTTCCAGGGGGGGGAGGAGGGACCTTCAAAGTTTAATCTTGCTCAGTGGCTGGCATGGGACGGAATGCCGCGGGACACGGGAGAGGTGCTGCGGTGCGCCAGAGCGAAGTCGCGGTCCAAGGCGCCGGACCGTGTCGTGGCCAAGCTGAACAGAATCGTGGCGGCTGGGATTTCTCCGGATCTGTTGTCCATCGAACTTTGGCGGGTTCACGAAGGTATGCTTCACATGCGCCATGCAACTGACCCCGAGCGCGTGCTCCGGCGGTTGTTCGAGGAGGTGTGCCTCATGGCTGGGAAGTTCGGGGTGGATGTCATCGACGCCGACGCCGTCAAGCGGGCCAGGGCTGAGCGGAAGGCCAATCATGAGCAGTGGCGCCGGCAGACTTCGCACGAGCCCGGGCCTGAAAGCATGCCCCAGGACTATCGGGCGGCGAAGGACGGGGAATCGAGTTAAACCGGGAGCAAGGGCGGGTAGTATTGATGCTTGCCCCACCCCACCTTTCCCACGGCCGAGCCGCACGCGAGGCTCCCACACGTAGGGCTGAAGGACACGCCGCAGGCCGGATGAAGCATTTCCCCGGACTCCAGGATGCAGAGCGGGCCGCAGGCTAGAGCGCCCGCACGGCGCGACCCCGAGGAGCGTTAGCGACGCTGGAGCCATCGCAGGCCCGCAGGGCCGAGATGGCGAGAAGGGAAGCCGACGGCGCGCAGGCGAAGCCGGTGGCACTATCCGGGGCTCTCCGCAGCTTACAGCTGAGATCGCACGACCCAGGCGTACGGTGAAATGGACTGGGATGAGTGCCTGAGCTGAATTGGCGGTTTTGGCTACCTGCACCATTGGGCAAAGAAAGCGCCCTTACGGCCGTCCTCGTGGCCTTTCCGGCCTATCTGTCTGGGGAGTGACATTCAGGGGAGGCGTGCGATGTGTCGTTCACTGTCGATCGGCACCCAACCTTGCCGCCGCATTGCCTAATCGAGAAAGTTACTGAGGAACTTCGCGCCGTGACTGCGTAGGCGCTGTTGGATCCGGCTGGTGGCGTCCCATGGCGGGGACGATCAGCTTGGCAGCGCGACGAGAGTTGACGGCGGCAGCGGAGCGTTACCGGTCTGGCGGTCTGGCGGTCTGGCGGGAGAAGGGGCGCATTCTCGACGACCGGGTGGCATCGCAAGCATGCCGTTCGGGCGTTGCGGGCCAAGGCGCCCCGGGCAAAATTGGATGCCGATTGACATCGTCGGCGCCATCGCTGCAGGTGCTGCGACATGAAGCGGCAGGAACTCTACGGACTTCGCTTCAGATCTTGTCGCCGAGCCCGCCGCCGACGCGATCAGAGGCTGCCGAGTCAATCCGGGCGGATTTCGATGGTGCGGCGGCGATTGCGGCTCATCCGTCCTTCTTAGGGGAAACTTGACCTGGCTGGCTTGCCTCGAGCCGCATCATGACGCGCACCAATTGCGCAATGTTGCTGACACCAATGTGCTCCATGACGTGCGCGCGATAGTTTTCGATAGTCCGATGATTAATACTCATTGCCGCCGCGATCTGTTTGCTGGTCAAGCCCTGCACCATGAGGTTGAGAACCTGCAGGTGACGATCGCCGAGTTCGGCAACACGGGCTGCCACCTCCGCCGATTCCGCTCGTTCCTTGTCGCGCCGTCGCGCCTCCGCGATTGCATTCCGGATGCTACCCGCCAATCGGTCGACGTCGATCGGCTTGCCGAGAAAGTCCGCGGCCCCCGCCTTCATCGCCGACACGGCGATGTCGATGTCTGAAAACCCGGTGAAGAGAATGAGCGGCACCGGAAGTGCCAGACGAACCAGATCGCGCTGCAGATCGAGCCCGGTCATGCCGGGCATCCGAACGTCGGCTGCGATGCACGAAAATCGCTGTCCCCGATTGATGTCCGCCAGCAGTGTGGCGGCCTCGCGGTAGCTTCGGGTGTTAAAGCCGAGAGCTTGCAGCTTTTGCGACATCTCGAAGAGAAATGCCGGTTCGTCATCCACGAGTGCCAGACTGATTGCAGGCTCCATCATCTGCTCCATTGCTACCTGTGCATCTGGTCACCGTATCGCGCACCTTTCCTGCGACGAGCCGGCTATAAGCGAGTGTACCAGCCCTGGACGATACTTGAATACCGATCGGATACGGCGGGCTGTTTCATGGCCGGTGCTCGCATTGGAGTAGCTTTAGCCTTCCGGCGTCGCCATTTTGTTTTGCAGCGCAGCAAGGGCTGTTTCGATGGCAGCCTGCAAGGCCGAGTTTGTGAACGGCTTGGCCAGCACCGGGACGGATTCGAAGCGGTCAGGAAACTGCCAATCGCGGCCATATCCGGTCGCGAAAATAAAAGGAATACCGCGTTCTGTAAGTCGGTCAGCGATCGGGAACGAGGGCTGGTCCTTGAGGTTGATATCAAGGATGGCGATATCAAGTTCCGCACTCTCGGCGATCATAATCGCATCGTTCAGGCTACCGGAGACGTAAACGTTCTTAGCACCGAGCCGGCGCAGTGCCGTCTCCAGATCGACAGCGAGAATGAGGCTGTCCTCGACGACAAGAACGTTTTCTAGAGGCGTCGTGCGATACGCGGTGCCTGAACGGGCCTCCGATGTCTGTCCAGTATCCGATACGGATTCGGCTTCGAGAGACAGATTGGCGGCCGGGATCCAGAATGTCGCTTCCAGACCGGTCGCGAAAAAATTGAGGGACGTGCGCCCGCCCAATTCGAATGCGACCTGGCGCGTAATCAGCAGCGAGCCGAAGCCCGTCCTCGTCTGTTTTTCGACCGTTGGCCCATTACGCTCGATCCATTCGATCTTGCAGGCGCCTTCGTCCTCGAGCGTCCACCTGACACTCAGAATTCCTTCCGGTACCGAGAGCGATCCATACTTCACCGCGTTCGTCGTCAGTTCATGCACGACGAGCGACAGCACGGTGGACGCGCGTGCATCGAGATAAATTGCCGGGCCGGAAAGGATGAGTCTGTCGCTCGCCGGCGCATTGAATGGGGTGAGTTCGACCTCCAGCAATCGCTGGAGGGCGATCGTACCCGGTCGGGTCGCCAGATCATGCGCCATAGCGAGAGACCGTATCCGGCCTTCGAGATCGGCGACGAACGATGGCAAGGAGCTGCTCTGATCCTTGCTCTGGGAGACCAGGGCACGGATGAGCGCGAGTGCATTCTTGACCCTGTGATTGAACTCGGTCGCATAGATGCGCTGCTGCTCAGCGGCTTTCGAGCGCTCTCTGGCTGTAAGCTCACTGAGCTTCAGGACGATCTCGAACAATGACATCCGTAGAGCTTCGGCGGTCAGGCGTTCCTGTGGCTCCCAGACTGCCGACCTGTGTCTGACTTCTTCGCGCCACAACTCGAAGCTCTTCCGTGGCGACAGCCGCTCCGCACCATCGGACCAGACGGCGAGTTTTTCCGGGTTTCCTGCCCAGGCTATCGTGCCGATCACTTCCTTCCGAAACAGGATCAGATAATCACCGGGCAAGCGGGACAACGGAACGGCGAGTAGACCGCTCGCAGAATCCGCATAGGATGTTGCCGGAGGGTGAACGATCGGCAGCTGGTTTGTCGCATAACATGCGTCGCTTACGACTTCGTCGAGGAATCCGATCAGTGCCGTGACATCAGGCGCGGGCGGCACCAATCCGTGGTGCATCCAATGTCCGTCCACCCAGAGCCCTACCCCATCGCAGGGCAGCAGTGACGCGATCTGTTCCAATCGCGGGCCGAGCGCCTCCACGAGTGAGCTGCTGGACGGCAGACTGCTCATGAAGAGGTCCAGCCGTCGCCGCGCTTCGTGCAGCATTTCTGCGACGTCCGCCCGCTCGAGCGTCTGCAACTGCAGCGAAAACGCCTGGCCGAAGAATTCTGATGCTACCCGGACGTCCGGTGGCACGATGCGCGGATGATTGTTGTGGCACGCGATGAGGCCCCACAATGACCCTCCGACGATGATCGAGATCGACATGGATGCGCGAACGCCCATGTTCTGCAAATACTCGATGTGGATCGGGGAAACGCTTCTAAGGCTGCAATAGGTGAGATCGAGATCAGTGCTGTGATGCTCGGGGCCCGCAAATATAGGGACAGGGTCGGAATCCACGTCGGCAATGAGCCGAAGCCAGTTCTTCAGATATAGAGCCCGAGCCTGCTTCGGGATATCAGAGGCCGGATAATGATGACCCAGAAAGGACTGGACGCCTTCAACGCGACTTTCGGCGACCACGCGACCGGATCCGTCTTCGAGGAACCGGTAGATCATCACCCGATCGAAATCTATGAGGAGCCGAAGTTGGTCGGCGGCAATGCGACAGACGTCGAGCGCCGTGTGCGCGCCCTGCATCCGGGCAAGCATGCTTCGCACGATGAGTAGCGCTGCGGCTTCCTTGTAGCTCGTCTGCACGGGTTCGAACTCGACGACGGTTCGGCCGGCCATATCATGCACCGAAATATTCCAGCGCTGACCCGTCTCGAGTTCGTGATCGAAGAGCCGACCTGGGATGCCGGGAGCTGCAACCGTCGAGAGCGCATTCGTGATGGCGTGGAACGTGTCGCGACCGACGACATTCTTGAGCTGGCGGCCGATGACAGTGGAAGCGGGGTGACCGGTGATGCCTATGTTTTCGGAGGCATGCGTTACGATCCAGCTCGTGCTGTCGCAGGCGAGCATGGCGCCAAAAGGCTGCACACTTCCCGGTATATGGATCGGCTCGCGATCGCAGGAGGACAGGTCGGTTTCAGTGACTGGCCGTGTCATCGCCCATCACCATAGATTTTCGCTGCCGCCTCGAATGTCCGGCAACTTGCGGCGACCATGCGGGCTTCGTCGTCTGACTCGAGTTTCACAGTCTCCAACGTTTCTCGCACGATGCGCCAAGAGGAAAGGTCCTTCGCCTGATCGAACAGGTGCCGTGCGCCATTGGTCTCGGTCAGTCCCAGTGTCCGGGCGCGAATCGCAAGCACCTTCGCCCCCAGTGCGGAACCTTCCGTCACGTAAAGCGTACCGAGAATTTCGATCTCATCGGATGGGTTGATGGTGGGAGCCGCAAGCGCGCCGCGGGATGTGATGCCGAGATCTGCGAGGTCCTGTTCGAGTAGGGCAATGCGTCTGTCGAACCCGGCGGGCAATATCGCCGTGTTCTCTGCTGCGTTCGCCAATTCGTCTCGCACGAGGGTGTGAAAGCGGAGCGAGGCTTCAAGCCACCGTCCATAACCCGCAAGGGTTTCGAAGTAACCTTGGTTCGATACGAGAGTATCCAGCGCCCTGTGCTGTTCGAACGTCTGCTCCCGAAGTTTGTGGCGCAACGACATCACACCCTCGTTCTAAACGCGGGAAGCCCGACCAGCACGATGGCGGTGGTACTCAAGATCGCAGCGTAACACACGGCTGCTTTTTTCAGTCGGAGAAAGTGAGAATGGCGTCGAACCATCTTCGTCGACGGCTCATGGGTGGGTTTCATACCGGATTCAGCCGGTTTGGATGCCTAGCATGCCGCGCGCTTCAATCGGTGTCGAGGTCGCCGAGACCGTAACGACGCAGCTTGACGTACAGGCTCTGGCGGCTGAGGCCGAGCATTTCTGCTGCCGAAGCTCTGTTGTCTCCGACGAGCTGCAGCGCCGCTTCGATGCACATTCGTTCGATCAGGTCTGTCGTTTCGCGCACAAGGTTTTTCAGCGGAACCTGGCCAACGAGGCCTTTGAGCTGGTTTACCGACTGAACGAGATCGTGGGTGCCTTGGCCGTCCATTGCCGCGCGTCGAGCGACCGGCCTCATGGTAAAGCCGAAGCACGGCTGCTCGCCATGCTCGACGGCGACGGCCGAAACTTCGACGTCTTCGAACAGACCGAGTTCTCCTCGGACGACGGTCGGGAAGCTCCTGACCGATCCGTGTTCCCGCATGTTGTTGAGCAGGATGTTGAATTCGGTCGTCGAGCGTCCGAGCCAGCGATCGACCAATTCTCCCATTGCTTGCTGTGGGGCCGCGAGCTGCGCGATCTCAAGGAAGGCTGCATTCGCTATCAGAATTTTCCGGTCAAGATCCGTAACGACGATCGCGTCCGGCATCTTTTCAAGGAGATTGGACAGCTGACGGGGGCGAGGGCTGGCGATTTTCGCGCCGCTGCCGTCTGGTGATAAGCGAATCAGAAGATGCGACGATCCATCCTGGCGAAAGAGCGATCCCGTCAATTCCACAGTGGTTCCGTCGGAATGCAGTTTGACGGTGATCGGTTCAGACTTGGAGCCAGATCTCAGCTGGTCGACCAGCCGCTGTGCTCCGCTGGCCCCGGCGGCATCGAAAAGCTCAGGAAAGGCGCGGCCGACGATACGCTTCGGAACGGGGCCGAGTAATCGCTGCGCTGCCGGATTGACTTCTGTAATGCGCAGGTTCGACGCATCAACAATGAGGACGGGCTCGCTCGAAATCTGGAAGAGCAGGCGATACCGTGTCTCAGCGAAGCGGACGCGCGCGTACTCACGCTCCATCGCCTGTTGTGCCTCGACGAGCTTCTGCTGGAGCAGAGAGATCGACCGCAGTTCGCGACCGAATGCCATGATCCGCCCGCTTCCGCCCACCATCATCGTTGCGTAGCGGACCGGAAGGTCGGCCTTGCCGCTGTTACCGGGATGATTGACCTGGCGCCATTGCGGCGGCATCCGCCGTTCGGCGTCTTTCAGGAGCTGTTCGATTTTTGGTCGGCTTTCTACCGTGACCGTGTCGACCCACCTCTGCCCGATCCAGGAGCCGACTTCGGAGCTTTTGGACAAGGTTTCGCTGCCGATCGACAAGTCGCGGACCACACCGTTCTGGTCGACGACGACAGCTATGTCCGACGCCATCGAAACCATTTTCGTGGCCGAGTCGGCGTCGAGGCTGCCAATCGCTTTTTTTAGACTTTTCACTGGCTTGGCCGTTCAAGAAGACAGGGAGCGCGGACATTACAGCAGTTTTGGGGGCTCCACCAGTACGGGTACGAGGACTTTCTCGAAGTCCTGAATGGTTACGACAAGTAGCTAAGTGCGCCTACGGAGCGTTCGGCGATCCTGACGGCAGTCGTGGCATCCGAAGCTGTCGCATCGGCGCCGATTTCCAGTGCAATTTGTGGTCGCAGGTTTACAACCGTGCCGCCGACCATGACGAACAGCGACTTGTTTCGGCTGGCACGGCGCATCTGGCGGATCGCGGAGGCTGCCTGCGGCAGGGCACCATTGTGGCTAATGGAAATTCCAACAAGGGCGATGGTTCGGTTCTTGAGGATACGGATATTGGCTGCCAGATCGCCGGAATGATCGACTGTGACATCCCAGCCGGCAGATCTGAAGACCATGTCGAGGATGCTGAGCGCGAAGGTATGTTGCTCACCGACTGCCGGGCATAAAAGGGCTTGGCGGCCTGGCATCGGATCGAACGCGATAGTCGTCGCGTGGTTGCGTTCGAGGCGATGAACCGACTGTTGCAGGCGCCCCATTGCGATCGTCACGTCGGCAAAGCTGCAGGTGTCCATTTCCCACATGATGCCGAGACGACGTGCCGTCGGTGCAAGAAGCTCAAGCAGTAGGGTTGACCGAGGTATACCGGCATCACTGAGTTCTGTTACGAACGTCAGAGCGGGTTCTGTTTCGATACGGAGCAGCAGCTCTATGAACGTGTCGATGTCATGCTCGCTGATGGACCGAGAAGCGCCCGCAGTTGCCGTCGCCGTGTCTGTGCCGGACGCTGTTGCCAGCATCAACCGCGGTATGATCTGGGATTCGATTGTTCGGCGCAGGAGATCGTGGTGGCGGCCATCTAAAGCAGGCGTGTCCGAGACTTCCATTATGGATCCATCGAAGCCGCTCGCGAGGCTGGAGGAATCCTGGGCCCGGGTTCGGCGCCGCGCATCACCAGAAGTTTGCGAACAATCCGTGGCTAGGTCTCGGGATACGTGGGCCATGGCGTCCCTCCGGACTCGCTTCGATTGCCGGTCAGCATCGAAGTCTGTGTGGTGACCGGCCCGCGTGAGTTGCCCCAGCTTGTCGGCGTGAATGTCAATTTCCCTGCCCTTCGTGCGGTCCTGACGGCCCATCCGGCTGATGAAAAGCGGGCGACGTAATGTCGACGCATCATCTAGACGGTCGCGGAACTCGCGCAATCGTAGTGGGACACGCATTCGCGACGCGCGAAAGATGTAGTTCTACGCAAACCGTAAATAAATCTTGACGTCAGATTTAATTGACAGTCCAATGAACCCCTAAGGTCGGGCGGATTTGTCCGCCCATCGCAGGGAACACGCGATGCTCGTCTCGCACACAGAAAAGCGTTCTTCCTGCTCGCTCTACAGCCCGGCCGAGCGCCGCCGCCGCGACGAAACACCCTGGACGATCGTGCAAGGCGTGCTCGCCCCGCTCCAGTTTTTCGTTTTCCTCGTCAGTCTGGTGCTCGTGGTCCGATTTCTTGTGACCGGCGACGGCTATTGGATCGCGACGGCGTCGATCGTGGCAAAAACGGCGCTGCTGTATCTCATCATGATCACCGGCTCGATATGGGAAAAGGTCGTCTTCGGCCGCTACCTGTTCGCGCGAGCGTTCTTCTGGGAAGACGTGGTCAGCATGCTGGTGTTGGCGCTGCACACGGCGTATCTCGCCGCACTCGCCCTGAACTGGCTTTCGGCCCGCGGCCTGATGCTTCTCGCGCTGCTCGCTTATGCGAGCTACGTGATCAATGCCGCGCAGTTTCTGTTGAAACTGCGTAGGGCGCGCCTCGAGGGGGATGCCGGTTCGTCCGCCACGAGCCCGCCGGCGGGCGGTCGCTTCGGCGAGGAGGTGGCGCAATGACCACCGTCCTCGACGCCGTCAGACCAAAAGCAGCGTCCCCCCGGCCGGTCCTCCGCGAGCGCGGCCAGAGAGAGGTATTTTGCGGGCTCACCGGCATCGTATGGCTGCACCGCAAGATTCAGGACGCCTTCTTTCTCGTCGTCGGATCGCGCACATGTGCCCATCTGATCCAGTCGGCCGCCGGCGTGATGATTTTTGCCGAGCCCCGCTTCGCGACCGCCATTATCGACGATCGGGACCTCGCAGGCCTCGCGGATTCGAACGATGAACTCGATCGTGTAGTGGACCAGCTTCTCGCCCGTCGGCCCGATATCAAGCTGTTGTTTCTGGTGGGTTCCTGTCCATCCGAAGTGATCAAGCTCGATCTTTCGCGCGCCGCCGGTCGGCTCGCAGCCCGACACGCCTCGCACGTGCGTGTGCTGAACTACTCCGGAAGCGGCATCGAGACGACATTTACGCAGGGCGAAGATGCCTGCCTCGAAGCCCTCGTGGGTGCGATGGAGGCCGACGGACCTGACGTAGAGACCCTCCTCGTGGTGGGTGCGCTCCCCGACGTGGTCGAAGACCAGTTCCGTCGCCTCTTTGAACAGCTCGGTATCGGCCGAGTGTCGTTTCTGCCGTCACGCACCGCAGCGACACTGCCACGACTGGGACCAGGAACCCGCTACATCCTCGCCCAGCCGTTTCTTGCTCGGACTGCTGCCGCCCTCGAAAACAAGGGCGCGTGGAGGATAGACGCGCTCTTTCCCTTCGGCGCCGAAGGTACGACACAATGGCTGACCGCAGCGGCAACTGCGATGGGCGTCATGCCGGCCAGAATCCAGTCTGTTCTGGCGCAACCCGAGATGAGGGCGCGACAGACACTCGAGAAGTGGCGTCGCGATCTCGAGGGCAAGCGCATCTTCTTTTTTCCGGACAGCCAGCTTGAAGTGCCTCTCGCGCGAGTGCTGTCACGCGAACTTGGTGTCGAACTAATTGAGGTCGGCAGCCCCTACCTGCACCGGGAGCATTTGTCGCGCGAACTGGCATTGCTTCCCGACTCGGTGGTGTTGAGCGAAGGCCAGGATGTCGAGCGCCAGCTCGATCGTTGCCGCGCTTCTGCTCCGGACATCGTCGTATGCGGCCTCGGTCTCGCAAATCCGCTCGAGGCGGAGGGGCTGACGACGAAATGGTCGATCGAACTCCTATTCACGCCGATCCACGGATACGAGCAGTCCGGTGACCTTGCGGCACTCTTCGCGCGCCCGCTCGATCGGCGCGCTCGGCTGGGGGGCTGAACGATGCAACTGACCATGTGGACATACGAGGGTCCCCCGCACGTGGGTGCAATGCGTGTCGCTACTGCGATGAAGGGCGTGCACCTGGTGCTGCATGCACCGCAAGGCGATACCTACGCCGATCTCCTGTTCACGATGATCGAACGCCGCGATCGCCGCCCACCGGTCTCGTACACGACGTTCCAGGCGCGCGATCTCGGCAGCGACACTGCCGAGATCTTCAAGTCGATGGTGCGCGACGCGCACGATCGTTTCCAGCCCGAACTCCTTCTCGTCGGCGCGTCCTGCACGGCTGAACTGATCCAGGACGATCCCGGCGGTCTGGCCGAGGCGCTCGAGCTGCCCGTTCCTGTCGTCGCCCTCGAACTTCCCTCGTACAAGCGCAAGGAGAACTGGGGCGCATCCGAGACATTCTACCAGATCGTCCGCCGCCTGATCCGGACGCCCGTAGCGCGCACCCCGCGCGGCGAGGGTCGCCGGCCGACGTGCAACATTCTCGGTCCGACGGCGCTCGGTTTCCGCCATCGTGACGACGTAACGGAAGTGACGCGTCTCCTGCAGTCGCAGGGCATCGACGTTGCGGTCGTAGCGCCGCTCGGTGCGAGCCCGTCCGACATCGTCCGCCTCGGCGATGCCGATTTCAACGTCGTGCTCTATCCCGAAATTGGCGAAACGGCGGCTGCATATCTGAAGCGGACGTGCGGCCAGCCGTTCGTGACCGTCACACCGATGGGTCTCAAGGGAACCCGTTCCTTTCTTGCGGCGGTACGGGCCGCGGCGGGGTTTCCCGAGGCGACGCCGGTGGACCCGCAGGATGCGCGCAGTGCCTGGTATTCGCGCTCGGTTGACAGCGCCTACCTCACGGGAAAGCGGGTGTTCTGCTTCGGGGACGCGACGCACGCGATTGCCGCAGCCCGTGTCGCAAGGGACGAACTTGGGTTCACCGTCGTCGGATTGGGTACGTACTCGCGGGAGTTCGCCCGGACAATCCGCGAAGCCGCGGCCGAATTCGGCGTCGAAGCGCTGGTGACGGACGACTATCTCGAGGTCGAGCGCACCATTCAGCAGCTCCAGCCCGAACTCGTTCTCGGTACCCAGATGGAGCGCCACATCGCCAAGCGCCTCGGCATAGCCTGCGCGGTCATTTCGGCACCCGTTCATGTCCAGGACTTTCCGGCGCGCTATTCGCCGCAAATGGGCTTCGAAGGTGCGAACGTGCTCTTCGATACCTGGGTGCACCCACTGATGATGGGGCTCGAGGAACATCTTCTCGCGATGTTCCGTGACGATTTCGAATTCAACGACAAGGCGCCACCATCCCATCTCGGTCATGCGGCGGCCGCTCCCCGTCACACGTCTGAGACTGCACAGCCTGTCGAGGCGCCGGTCGCGGTGTCACGGCCCGCAGCGCTCGCGGGCGATCCGGCGTGGGCGAAGGAAGCAGAGAAGGAACTTCAGAAGATACCGTTTTTTGTCCGTGGCAAGGCGCGGCGCAACACCGAGCGCTTCGCTTCCGAGCGTGGTGTGGCGACAATAACCATCGAGACACTCTACGATGCAAAAGCACATTACAGCCGCTGAAGTGACACCGATCCGGTTCGTCATCGTAACGCTGGATGGCCATCTGGCGAATGCGGTTGCGCGAGTCGAGCGCCGGCTTGCTGCGGTTGAGTTTCCCGGATTGACGCTTTCGATCCACGTGGCTGCCGACTGGCAGCACGATCCCCGGGCTCTTCAGCGCTGCCTCGATGATATTTCCCACGGCGATATCGTCTTCGCGAACATGCTGTTTATGGACGACCACATTCGGGCGGTCCTTCCGGCACTCCAGGCTCGGCGCGAGACTTGTGACGCGATGGTCGGATGCATCGCCGCCAGTGAAATAGTCAAGCTGACCCGCCTCGGCCGCTTCCAGATGGACCGCGAGCAAGGCGGCGCACTGTCGCTGCTCAAGAAGCTCCGCGGCAACAAGAACAAGGACAACGACAACGCGTCGTCGGCGACCGCACAGATGCGGATGTTGCGTCGCATCCCCAAGATCCTGAAATACATTCCCGGTCCGGCACAGGATGTCCGCGCCTATTTCCTGTCCATGCAGTACTGGCTCTCCGGGAGCGACGAGAACATCGAGAATCTCGTCCGCTTTCTCGTCAGCCGATATGCCTCCGGCGCAAGAGCGGCATTGCGTGGCCACATGGCACCGCGCGATCCCGTACATTATCCCGAGGTCGGCCTTTATCACCCGCGCGCTCCCGGCAGGATGAGCGAAGGCCTGGAGGTGCTGCCGCGCCCCGCCAAAGCGACGAATGGACGGGTCGGCCTTCTTCTGATGCGCTCGTACCTGCTTGCAGGAAATACCGCTCACTACGATGCGGTGATCGCCGAATGCGAACGGCAGGGCCTCGATGTCGTTCCGGCTTTCGCCAGTGGGCTCGACGCGCGGCCGGCGATCGAGCGATATTTCATGCGTGATGGCAGGGCTTCGGTTGATGCAGTGCTGTCTCTCACCGGCTTCTCGCTGGTCGGCGGTCCCGCCTACAACGACGCAAGAGCGGCGGAAAAGATGCTCGCCACGCTCGACGTGCCGTATGTCGCCGCCTTGCCGGTCGAATTCCAGTCACTCGACCAGTGGCGCGCCTCCGCGCAGGGGCTCTTGCCGATCGAGGCGACCGTCATGGTCGCCATACCGGAACTCGACGGGGCCACGGGCTCGATGGTCTTCGGCGGGCGGGCGTCGTCTGCCAGAGACGCAGCTGATCGTGACATGCAGCCCGACCCCGAACGCATTGGCCTTCTTGTCGAGCGGGTTGCGGCACTTGCCTCGCTCCGTCGGAGTAAGCGCTTCGACCGCAAGGTCGCAGTCGTCCTGTTCAACTTTCCCCCGAACGCCGGCGCCACTGGCACGGCCGCGTTCCTCTCCGTCTTCGAATCCCTCTACAACACGCTGCGGTCAATGAAGGACGCCGGCTACGACGTGGATGTCCCCGGGACGGTCGACGCTCTTCGCGAGCGCATCATCGGCGGTAATGCTCGCCAGTATGGCGCCAACGCCAACGTGCATGCGCGCATCGGCGTCGACGATCATATCCGCAACGAGCGCTGGCTGAAGGACATCGAGGCACAGTGGGGCAGCGCACCTGGCCGCCACAACACCGATGGTTCCTCGATCTTCATTCTTGGAGCCCAGTTCGGCAAGGTCTTTGTCGGGATACAGCCAGCCTTCGGATACGAGGGCGATCCCATGCGCCTGCTGTTCGAGCAGGGCTTTGCGCCGACGCACGCCTTCTCTGCATTCTACCGCTGGCTGAAAAAGGATTTCGGAGCGGACGCGGTCCTGCATTTCGGGACGCATGGCGCACTCGAATTCATGCCGGGCAAGCAGGTCGGCCTCTCGTCGGCATGCTGGCCGGATCGCCTGATTGGAGCGCTTCCGAGCTTCTATCTTTACGCTGCCAACAATCCGGCAGAAGGTATGCTCGCGAAGCGCCGCGCTTCCGCGACGCTGATAAGCTATCTGACGCCGCCGCTTACGAGTGCGGGTCTCTACCGCGGCCTTCTCGAACTCAAGTCGACCCTTAACGAGTGGCGACAACTTGCCCCGGCAGAAAAGGCAACGCGCGTCGAACTCCTGGCACTGGTCCAGGCTCAGGCAGTCGCGGTGGACCTGGCTACGACCGAGCCAGCCTGGACCACCGATGACGACGGTATCGTCGACCATCTTGTCGAGAGCGTCATAGAACTCGAACAGACCCTTATCCCATATGGGCTCCACATTGTCGGCAAGGCGATGTCGCGCGTCGAGCGCCTGGATCTTCTGGCGGCGGTGGCAGAGGCCAGAAGTGAGCCGGCTCTTACCCGCAAGGCGATCGAGGATATCGTCGACCACAAGGCCGATCTCGGAGAGGCCTCGACCAAGCGATTGTCTTTTATCGACGCCCTTCTTGCGAAAGACCACGAAATCGACGGGCTTATTGCAGCAATGGACGCGCGCTATATTCGCCCTGTCGCAGGCGGCGACCTGTTGCGCGATCCCGAAATCCTGCCCACGGGCCGCAACATCCACGGCTTCGATCCGTTCCGTATTCCGAGTGCCTTCGCACTGACGGACGGTCGCCAGCAGGCCGAGCGACTGCTCAGCCGTTACGCCGCGGACGGGCACGGACTTCCCGAAACGGTTGCGCTCGTTCTTTGGGGCACGGACAATCTCAAATCTGGTGGCGGGCCGATCGCCCAGGCGCTCGCGCTGATCGGTGCGCAGCCCCGCTTCGACAGCTATGGGCGCCTTGCGGGGGCCGAACTGGTTCCGCTCGAAGCGCTGGGGCGGCCGCGCATCGACATCATCGTGACCTTGTCGGGCATCTTCAGGGACCTCTTGCCCCTGCAGATAAAATTGCTTGCCGAAGCTGCGTGGCTCGCCGCCTCCGCCGACGAACCGCTCGAGCAGAATTTCGTGCGCAAGCACGCTCTCCAGCACGCGTGCGAAACCGGGATCGATTTTGAATCCGCGTCCCTCCGTGTCTTCGGCAACGCCGACGGCGCTTACGGATCCAACATCAACCACATGATCGAGAACGGGCGCTGGAGCGCTGCCGATGAGCTCGCCGAAATCTATTCGCGCCGCAAGGGGTTCGCCTACAGCCGTCACGGCCAGCCGAGTGCCAATCCGGAACTGCTCGCAAAGGTGCTCGCCGGTGTCGACCTGACATATCAGAACCTCGAATCGGTCGAACTCGGCGTCACCACCATCGATACCTATTTCGATACGCTCGGCGGCATTACCGGCGCTGTCCGCCGTGAGAAGGGTACTTCGCCACCGGTGTACATCGGCGACCAGACTCGTGGCGCCGGCCGCATCCGCTCGCTCGACGAGCAGATTGCACTCGAGACGCGGACACGCGTTCTCAATCCGAAATGGTTCGAGGGCATGCTCAAGCATGGCTACGAAGGCGTACGACAGATCGAGGCGCACGTCACCAATACCATGGGCTGGTCTGCGACAACCGGTCAGGTCGCACCTTGGGTGTATGCCAACATCACCGACACCTTCGTTCTTGATCCCGTAATGCGTGAGCGCCTGTCGGCGCTGAACCCGACGGCATCTGCAAAAATTGCCAATCGGCTGCTCGAGGCGCACGAACGCAAGTTCTGGACGCCAGATCCGGAAACGCTCGAAGCACTTCGGGAGGCTGGCGACGAACTCGAAGACCGTCTCGAAGGCGTTCCCCTCAAGGAGGCAGCAGCATGACGGTGGTTTACGACAACGGTCCCGCGATTCGTACCGCCTCCCGCCGCGAGGATGGTGCCGGCAGTGTTCAGGTCAAGCTCGACCCATCGCTGCGCATCAATACCAAGGCCAAGGTATTCGCGGTCTACGGCAAGGGAGGGATCGGCAAGAGTACGACGTCGTCGAACCTCTCGGTCGCCTTCTCGAAGCTCGGCAAGCGTGTCCTTCAGATCGGCTGCGATCCGAAACACGATTCGACCTTCACGCTCACCAAGCGCCTGATGCCGACGGTCATCGACGTTCTCGAGCAGATAGACTTTCACACCGAAGAGCTTCGGCCCGAAGACTTCGTGTTCGAGGGATACAACGGCGTTCTCTGCGTCGAGGCTGGCGGACCGCCCGCCGGAACCGGCTGCGGCGGCTATGTCGTCGGCCAGACGGTCAAGCTTCTGAAAGAGCACCATCTGCTCGACGAGACCGACGTGGTGATCTTCGATGTTCTAGGCGATGTCGTCTGCGGCGGCTTTGCCTCTCCGCTCCAGCACGCCGAGCGTGGATTGATCGTTACGGCGAACGACTTCGACTCGATCTTCGCCATGAACCGCATCGTCTCTGCGATCCAGGCGAAGTCGAAGAACTATCAGGTGCGGCTGGGTGGTGTGATCGCCAATCGCAGTGCTGCCACCGATGTCATCGACCGTTACAACCAAGCCACTGGTATGTCGCGGCTCGCGCATTTCCCGGATCTCGATGCGATCCGGCGCAGTCGGCTGAAAAAGTCGACGCTGTTCGAAATGGAGCCGACCCCCGAACTCGAGGCGGTTCAGCAGGAATACCTGCAGCTTGCAGACAGGCTCTGGCGCGGCACCGAACCGCTCGATGCCAATCCGATGAAAGACCGCGAGATCTTCGATTTTCTGGGGTACGACTGATGCCGACCATTTCCTATCTCCAGCGCCGCCAGGAACTCGAAACGTACTTCGATCGTACGGCCGTCGACGCGTGGGCGCGACTGACGACGGAAGAGCCTGTCGGGCGTATCCGGGCGACCGTGCGTGCAGGCCGCAACGAGATGCGCCAGACCATGGCGTCATGGCTGCCAGCTAACCTCGAAGGGCGCACTGTCCTCGATGCCGGCTGCGGAACGGGCGCGCTCGCCGTCGATCTCGCAGCGCGCGGCGCCGACGTGCTCGCTATCGATCTGTCGCCTCGTCTCGTCGAACTGGCCCGGGCCCGGTTTCCGGAAGCGATCGGCAAGGGACGTGTCCGGTTTCAGGTCGGCGACATGCTCATCCATGGCAGCGACCGCTTCGATCATGTCGTGGCCATGGACAGCCTGATCCACTACGACGATCACGACATCGCCAAGGTTCTCGCCTGCCTCGCCGCAGCGGTCCGGCGTTCGGTCGTCTTCACCTTCGTCCCGCGCACACCTCTGCTTGTCGCCATGCACGCGGCGGGGCGGATGTTCCCGCGCCGTGACCGGTCCCCGACGTTCCGGCCGCTCGGCGACAAGACGCTGCGTCGCCTCATCGCGACCGAGCGGGGCCTTGCCGACTTCTCCGTCGGGCGCAGTCGCTACATTTCGCGCGGCTTCTATACGTCCGAGGCAATGGAGCTTATCCGGAAATGAGCGCGGTGAACGACAGGCTTGCAAAGGTATGGAGCCGGCTCGGGCCGCGCTTCTTGCCGTTTGCCGACGGCGCGTCCGCGACGCTGCCGTTGAGCCAGCTCTTGCGTCTGTCGCTATTCCAGATCTCGGTCGGCATGTCGCTTGTGTTGCTGAACGGTACGCTCAATCGGGTGATGATCGTCGAACTCGGCGTCGTCGCCTCCGTCGTCGCCACGATGGTCGCGCTACCGGTTCTTCTCGCGCCGCTTCGCCTGCTGCTCGGTCATCGGTCCGACTATCACCGTTCGGTCCTCGGCTGGCGTCGCGTTCCGTACATGTGGCTCGGAACCATGGTGCAGTTCGGTGGCCTCGCCATCATGCCGTTTGCACTCATCGTGCTGTCGGGTGACGCGGATGCTCCCGCGTTTCTCGGGCCGATGGCGGCCGGGCTGGCCTTCCTTATGGTTGGGGGCGGCATGCAAACCGTCCAGACCGCAGGTCTTGCCCTTGCCAGTGATCTTGCCGAGCCGGAGAAGCGGCATCGTGTGGTCGCACTGCTCTATGTGATGCTTCTGGTCGGCGTGATGGTCGCCTCGATCGCGTTCTCGCTCGCGCTCGAGTCATTTTCGCAGATCCGCCTGATCCAGGTCGTGCAAGGCACCGCTCTTGTCACACTGGTGCTCAATCTGGCTTCGATGTGGCAGCAGGAGGCGCGTCGCCCGCGGTCTGCAGGCGCAGTGGATGCGCAGCCGCAATTCTCGGAGACCTGGCGCGAGATAACCCGCAACCGTCAGTGTGTCCGCTTGCTTGCAGCCGTAGCGCTCGGAACTGCCGGCTTCGCGATGCAGGACATCCTGCTCGAGCCATATGGTGGTGAGATACTGCGGTTGTCGGTCGCCGGAACGACTGTGCTCAATGCACTCGTCGCATTCGGTGCGCTTGCGGGCTTCGCACTTTCGGCCCGCCTCCTTGACAATGGTGGCGATCCTGTTCGCGTCGCGGCCTATGGCATTCTCTCCGGCATCATTGCGATGAGCGCGGTGGTCTTTTCTGCGCCGCTGGCATCGGCGAACACGTTCCGACTGGGGGCGGTGCTGCTCGGCTTCGGGACCGGACTGTTTTCGGTAGGCACGCTCACGGCAGCGATGCTGCTCGTCAGGGACGGGCAGGGCGGGCGCATTCTGGGGGCCTGGGGCGCGGTTCAGGCGACTGCGGCAGGCCTCGCCATTTCAGGAAGTGGTCTGCTTCGTGACGCCGTCGTCTCTGTCGCCGGCTCGGGTGCGCTCGGGCCCGCCATGTCGGGACCCGCGAGCGGCTACATGGTCGTCTTCCATGTCGAGATCGCCTTCCTGTTTGCCGGGCTTGTTGCCATCGGCCCCCTCGTTTCTTTGCCGCTGCGATCCCGGGATCGCTCTGAGCACCGCAAGGCCGGCTTCGGCCTCGCAGAATTTCCAAGCTGACTGACAATGCATGGAGGACTGAAATGAAAGGCGAGATCACGAGCTACTTCGACGTAGCGCAGGTGACATTGTGGATGTTCTGGATCTTCTTCGCGGGGCTGATCCTCTACTTGCTTCGTGAGAACAAGCGCGAGGGCTATCCGCTCGAGTCCGATCGTTCCGCTCATGTCACCGTGCAGGGCTTTCCAGCCATTCCCGCTGCAAAGACGTACATCCTTCCACATGGTGGGACGCAATCCGCACCCCGCAAGGAATCGGATAGCCGGCCTCTGAAGGCGGAACCTGTTGCGGCCTGGCCGGGCGCGCCTCTCGTCCCGACCGGAAATCCGATGCTCGTCGGTGTCGGTCCGGGATCGTGGACAGAGCGAGCCGATCAACCTGATCTCACAGCGGGTGGCAAGGAGCGGATCGTGCCGCTGCGCGCCGACGGCAGCTATCATCTCGAAACGCGAGATCCCGATCCCCGCGGAATGCAGGTCATCGGTGCTGACGGTCTGGTCGGCGGGACGGTCGTCGATGTCTGGGTCGATCGTTCCGAGGCGCTGATCCGCTATCTCGAAGTCGCCGTAGCCGGGGCAACGAAAGACGCAGAAGGAAAGCCGCTCGAGCCGAAGCGCGTCCTGTTGCCAATGACGTTTTCGCGCATCGACAGTAGCAGTCGCCGAGTGAACGTCAAATCGATCCTCGCCGATCAGTTCACTGCGGTTCCGACCCTGCGGTCGCCGCTGCGTGTGACGCGCCGTGAAGAGGACCGCATCTGCGCCTACTACGGTGCCGGCACGCTCTATGCAACTCCTGCTCGGGCGGAGCCTCTGATATGAGCGGTCACCACGACGACTACGACGTAGAACCGATCCCGGGTCTGCCGGCGGTACCGCCGATGGGTGAGCGAATCGTCTGGCAGGGTAGTCCGGAGTGGCGCCACGTCGCGCGGCACATCCTGCATATCCATGCGATCGCAGCCTACTTTGCGGCGCTGGTGGCATGGCGCGTGATCAGCGGGACATATGATGGTCAGACGTTTGCCACCACCGTCGGCAATCTCGCGCCGTTCCTGGTCGCAGCATTCGTCGCGATCGGACTCCTCGTGGTAATTGCCCGTGCTATCGCGCGGACGACGATCTACACGATCACTTCGCGCCGGGTCGTGATGCGCTTCGGCGTAGCCCTGCCGGTCACGTTCAATCTGCCGTTCGTCGCCATCGAGAGCGCTGGTGTGCGTGAGGGCAAGGATGGTCATGGCGATATAAATCTCACGCTCATGTCCGGAAAGCGCATCGCCTATCTCGTCCTTTGGCCACATGCACGGCCATGGACGCTCAAATCGCCGCAGCCGATGTTCCGTGCCATCCCCGATGTGCGGTCGGTCGCCGGGCTCCTGCGTGAGGCGCTCGAAGGCGACGTTGCCGCGCGCGGCGTGCGCCGGATGCCGGAAGCGGCGGCATCCACGCACAATGCCGTTCCGGCCGAGCATGGCCTGGTCGCCGCTGAGTAACACAAGAAAGCAAGTGAGGCAGCAATGGATCGCTTCGTAACTCAGGCACAGGCGCCGCGCACACTCCTCTTCGGAGCGATGCTGCTGGTGGTCTCGGCCATGTTGCTTGCTGGCGTCGCCCGGCATACCGGCGTCGGAGCATCCAGGACGTTTGCTCCAGATGCCGTACGTACGATCGACCTTAGCTTTGCAGACCGGCAGGACGGCGCCGTGATCGTTACGCCGGTTTCGGCACCCGAAGCGTCGCTCGTGATTGCGCCCGGTCGTGACGGATTCGTGCGCGTGGCTCTGCGGAGCCTCGCATTCGAGCGGCGCGCGGCGGGCATTGGTCAGGATGTGCCGTTTCGGCTCGGATTGCAGGCGGACGGGGGACTTTGGCTCGAAGACCTCGCAACGGGCCGTGTCCTCAATCTCGATGCCTATGGCGCCGAAAACGCCCGCAGCTTCGGACAGATCTTCAAGTCAGGGAGAGCAGTACAATGAGTGTGAAACTGCTGAATGCCCGGGGCACGTTCGACGTGCCCTGTACGATCCGGATCGAAAATACGTTCGACAGCCTACATGCACACGTCGAACTCGATGGTGATGTCGAGATCGAAGCCGGAGACGAGGTGCTCGTTCACGGAGACACGATACGTGTTCCTTATGGCGAGAAGGTCACGCTTCGTCGGCAAGCGACTGTGAAGCGCGCGAGCTCCCTGGATCGCCTTCTGACCAAGGTGGCGGCCCATTTCGAACTCACCGAACTCTATGAAGTAAGCTTCTCGTCGGGGAAAAAACTATGACCATCGACACCATCGGCATTGCCCCGAACGAAGCAACGCGCACCGCCCAGAAGGATGCGCTGCTGACACCGCGGTTCTACACGACCGACTTCAAGGAGCTCGATGCCCTCAGCGTCGAGAACGTCCGGCGCGAGTGGGACGAACTGCTCGCGGAAATGCGTTCCGATCCGAACAAGGGCCACTTCCGCCGCACCCCGGCGTGGGATGAAGCAGATCTCGAAAAGCTCCCCCCAGGGCTTCGGGCCGAATTCAAGGACTTCCTCATCAGCTCGCTCACAGCCGAATTCTCCGGTTGCGTGCTCTATGCCGAGATGCGCAAGCGCGGCAAGAACCCTGACATGGTCGAGCTTTTCAAGTTCATGAGCCGCGACGAAGCCCGCCATGCCGGCTTCATCAACGATACGCTCAAGGACTGCGGAATGGGCGTCGATCTCGGCTTTCTGACGAAGGCCAAGAAGTATACTTTCTTCCGGCCGAAGTTCATCTTTTATGCGACCTATCTCTCCGAGAAGATCGGATACGCGCGCTACATCACGATCTTCCGTCACCTGGAGCGGAACCCCGATCGCCGGTTTCATCCGATCTTCAAGTGGTTTGAAAAGTGGTGCAACGACGAGTTCCGGCACGGGGAGGCATTTGCCCTACTGATGCGGGCGAACCCCAAGCTGCTCTCCGGCGTCAACAGGCTCTGGATCCGGTTCTTCCTCCTGGCTGTCTACGCCACGATGTACGTGCGTGATCACGCGCGGCCAGAGTTTCACAAGGCTCTCGGCATCGAACCGACCGAATATGGCATGCGGGTCTTCAGGATCACCAACGAGATCACGAAACAAGTGTTCCCGGTCACGATCGATATCGACAATCCCGTATTCTTGTTGAGCCTCGAGCGCCTCCGGGTGATCTCGGATTCGATGCACGAGGCCGAGAACGCTTCAGGCATTGGCGCACGCGTCAGAAAGGCGACCCTCATGGCCCGCGCGGGCGCTGCGTTCCTGCGTCTCTTCCTGATGCGACCAATCGACAACCGGCCGCCTCTCAGCAGCCGCCTGCAACCGTCCTGGTGAGCGCATGATGGACCTGTCGGCGCCAAATCTGTGGGTCGTCGCGTTCGGTGCGACTGTCGCGTGGTGGGCGTCGACGGGCTTTATTCTTGCATTGGTGGGGCAGGCAGAGCGGACGTATCGATGGAGTCTGCTGGGTGCGGTCGTAAGTACTGCCGTTGCGATCTCGGTCGTGATGGCGACGCGCTCGGCTGCGACCGCGGAAGGTGCGCTTGCGGCATTTGCCGCAGCGATTGTCGTCTGGGGTGCGATCGAACTTGCCTTTCTGACCGGCTATGTGGTTGGGCCCGTGCGCGAGCCCTGTCCTTCCGGCCTCGATACCTGGGCGCGCTTCCGGGCATCGTTCCGTGTCATCTCGCATCACGAATATCTGCTGCTTGCAGCCTTGCTACTTCTGTACGGGCTTGTCCGCGACAGCGCCAATACACTCGCGTTCGATACGTTTGCACTGATGTGGGTCATGCGCCTGTCGACCAAGCTCAACATCTTTCTCGGTGTCTCCAACGTATCCGAGGAATTCCTTCCCGCGCGTATCGCCTATCTGAAGACGTACTTCCGCAAGGCGCCCATGAACGCTCTGTTTCCGTTGTCGGCGACGGTTGCAACAGTCGTCGTGGTCATATTCGTTCTTCAGGCGACGGGTAGCGGAGCCACCCCGTTTACGGCCACGTCGGCGACCTTGCTTGCAACGTTTGCTGCTCTTGCCGTCATCGAACACTGGATGCTGGTCGTACCGTTCCCTGCCGAAGCGCTTTGGCCTTGGGCATCGGGGTCGAAAGGTCGTCCGGCGCACCGCAATGCCGCGCCCCCCGATCCACCGCAACAACGTGCCACGGTGAACAGGGCCTAAAGGCCGCCCGTGAACAAAGGAATTCGAATCGATGGAGGAAGTCATGAATTACGAAGCAGTTTTCGAGAAGTATCTGGGCTCGCTCCATGCAGAAGGCCGATACCGGGTGTTTGCCGACATCCTTCGGAAGCGTGGCACCTTTCCCCTCGCCGAGCGTCGCCGCGGCGGCGCAACTAGCCAGATCGCGGTCTGGTGCTCGAACGATTATCTCGGTATGGGTCAGAGCCGCATCGTGCTGGATGCCATGCACGAGGCTCTCGAGGCATGCGGTGCTGGTTCCGGCGGAACCCGCAATATATCCGGCACGACGCACTATCACGTCGACCTGGAGGCGGAAATTGCCGATCTCCATGGGAAAGAAGCGGCACTCGTTTTCACATCCGCCTTTGTCGCCAACGATGCCGCATTGTCCAGTCTTGCGAAGCTCCTGCCGGGCTGTGTCATCCTGTCCGACGCCAAAAATCATGCGTCGATGATCGCCGGCATCCGTCATGGTGACGGTGAGAAGCGTATCTTCCGTCACAACGACCTCGAGCATCTGGAAGAAGAGCTGCGCTCGATTCCTGTGCACGTTCCGAAGATCATCGCTTTCGAGAGCGTTTACTCCATGGATGGTGACATCTCGCCCATCGGCGAAATCTGTGCTCTGGCGCGCAAGTACGGCGCAATGACGTATCTCGATGAAGTCCATGCCGTCGGCATGTATGGCCCGCGCGGCGGCGGCATCGCTGAACGCGATGGTGTCATGGCCGAGGTCGATGTGATTAACGGCACCATGGCAAAGGGCTTCGGTGTAATGGGCGGCTATATCGCCTCATCGAGGCGCTGCTGCGACGCCATCCGGTCCTTCGCGCCCGCTTTCATCTTCACCACGTCGATTGCTCCGGTCGTGGCCGCCGGTGCGCTGGCGAGTATCCGTCATCTCAAGAAGAGTACCGTCGAGCGCGACAAGATGCAGGAACGTGCGCGCTACGTGAAGGCGCGTCTCGCCGAGGCCGATCTGCCGGTGCTCGCGAACGTCAGCCATATCGTACCGCTGATGGTGGGCAATCCAGTCCACTGCAAGGCGATCAGTGACATGCTGCTCGACGAGCACGGAATCTATGTCCAGCCGATAAATTACCCGACTGTTGCGCGCGGTACGGAACGTCTCCGCATCACGCCGACGCCGCTCCATACGAACGAGCAGGTCGGCCATCTCGTAAGCTCATTGTCCCGGATGTGGGCGGCGTGCGCGATGACGACGGTCGAACGCCGGAAGCATGCGGCGGAATAGTAGCCACGCCATAGTAAGGCCTGCCGGATCGAGGAGACTAGTCATGACGACACGCAGCGCGACGCCGCTTCTGGACAAAGTCGTGATCCCGGCGGACCTTCGGGCATTGCCGGAGGGCGATCTCCGCCAACTCGCCGACGAACTTCGGCGCGAGACGATCGATTCGGTATCGATCACCGGCGGGCATCTGGGGGCTGGCCTGGGTGTGGTCGAGCTCACGGTCGCGTTGCATCACGTCTTTGATACGCCTGACGACCGGATCATCTGGGATGTCGGGCATCAGGCCTATCCGCACAAGATCCTGACGGGGCGCCGCGATCGTATCCGCACGTTGCGGCAAGGGGGTGGCCTGTCGGGTTTCACGAAGCGCAGCGAAAGCGAGTACGATCCTTTTGGCACCGCGCATTCTTCGACGTCCATCTCGGCAGGACTTGGCATGGCCGTCGCGCGCGACCTCGAGGATGGTAGTCGCAATGTGATCGCCGTGATCGGCGATGGCGCCTTGAGCGCAGGCATGGCCTATGAGGCGATGAACAACGCCGGCGCACGCGACGCCCGCTTCATCGTCATCCTCAATGACAACGACATGTCGATTGCGCCGCCCGTAGGCGCCTTGTCGAGCTACCTCGCGCGCATGACCACGAGTGGCGCTTATCTAACCTTCCGGGATACCCTGAAGCAACTCGCCCGGCGCCTTCCGAAGGCCTGGGAGCGCCGAGCGGCCCGCGTCGAAGAATATACGCGGACATACTGGTCCGGTGGCTCGCTGTTCGAGGAACTCGGCTTTTTCTATGTCGGCCCCATAGACGGGCATGATCTCGATCAGCTGCTGCCCGTCCTCAAGAACGCGCGCGACAGCAAGCAGGGGCCGATCCTCATCCATGTCGTGACGAAGAAGGGCAAGGGGTATGCGCCGGCCGAGACGGCGGCGGACAAGTATCATGGTGTCAGCCGGTTCAACGTCATAACCGGCGAGCAGTCGAAGCCGAAGGCCAATGCGCCGAGTTACACGGAAGTATTTGCGAAGAGCCTTGTTGCCGAGGCCCGCCGCGATCCGAAGATCGTCGCCGTTACAGCGGCGATGTCGACAGGTACCGGGCTCGACATGTTCGGCCGCGAGTTCCCCGAGCGCACCTTCGATGTCGGCATTGCTGAACAGCACGGCGTGACATTTGCAGCCGGAATGGCGACTGAAGGGTTCAAGCCGTTCGTGGCGATCTATTCGACATTCCTGCAACGCGCCTACGACCAGGTGGTCCACGACGTCGCGCTCCAGCGCTTGCCGGTGCGCTTCGCCATCGACCGGGCCGGGCTCGTCGGGGCGGACGGCGCTACCCACGCCGGTACATTCGACGTCGGCTATCTCGGTAATCTGCCCGGCTTTGTGGTCATGGCCGCCGCCGACGAAGCAGAGCTCATGGACATGGTCGCGACATCGGCAGCGATCGACGACCGGCCGTCTGCATTCCGCTATCCCCGTGGTGACGGTGTCGGACGAGACCTCGCCGATGCCGGCAAGCCACTCGAAGTAGGCCGGGGCCGGATCGTCAGGGAAGGCAGTACTGTCGCGCTATTGTCGTTCGGCACGCGCCTCGGAGAATGCATGAAGGCCGCCGACCGTCTCGCCGCCATGGGACTGTCGACGACCGTTGCGGACGCACGATTTGCTCGTCCCCTCGATACCGATCTCGTTGCCCGCCTCGCGCGCGAGCACGAAATTCTTATCACCATCGAGGAGGGTGCGGTCGGCGGCTTCGGTTCTTTCGTCCTGCATCATCTCGCCTCGGGCGGCCATCTCGATCGGGGGCTGAAGGTCCGCACCATGACGCTACCCGACGTCTTCCTGGATCACGACAAGCCGGACCTGATGTACGAGCGCGCGGGGCTCGATGCGGCGGGGATCGTCGCTACGGTCGCCGCGATCATCGAGCGTGATCAACGTCATGGTCTCGCGCGCGATCTGAAGCTCGGATGAGAGGTGGGTGATGGAACGGCGCGTGACACGCAAGGCCGATAGTGAAGGCGCTGTTCCGGAAATCCTGCGGCGCAAGTCCGAGCACGTCGATATCGTGCTTGAGGGTAGGGTCGCCGCACGACAGATTACGACCGGGTTCGAGCGTATCCGCTTCTCGCATAATGCGCTGCCGGAACTTGATCTGGACGCTGTCGATCTGTCGCTACCGTTCCTCGGGCGGCGCCTCAAGGCACCGCTGCTGATCAGCTCGATGACCGGCGGTCCGCTCCACGCCCATCGCATCAATGCGACCATCGCCGAAGCTGCCGGTCGACTAGGTATCGGATTTGCGGTGGGATCGCAGCGGATCGCACTCGAGGGCCGCGGCGATGCCGGTTTCAGCCGCCAACTGAGACAGCTGGCGGGGTCCATTCCGATACTTGCAAACTTCGGTGCCGCCCAATTGAGAGGCTGGGATGGAGCAGCAATGGCAGAACGTGCCATCGACATGATTGATGCCGACGCCGTTATCATCCATCTCAATCCCTTGCAGGAGGGGGTCCAGTCGGGGGGCGATCGTGACTGGTCCGGGCTCTTTCGTCGCATCGAGACGGTCGTGCGCGCGTGCCCGAAGCCCGTCGTGGTCAAGGAGGTCGGATCGGGTTTGTCGGACGATGTTGCGCGGCGCCTGTTCGACATCGGCGTGGCGATCCTCGATGTTGCCGGAGCCGGTGGGACGAGTTGGGCTGCGGTCGAAGCGGAGAGGGCGCCGACCGCAAAAGCGCGGGCCGTTGCCGAGTCCTTCCGCGACTGGGGCATTCCGACGGCGCGCGCCGTGACCGGCGTGCGACGCGCCTGCCCGGATGCGACCGTGATCGCGTCGGGCGGCATTCGCGACGGTATCGATGCCGCAAAGGCTATTCGTCTCGGCGCCGATATCGTCGGGCAGGCGGCCGGCGCGCTTCCCGCAGCGATCCAGAGCGCCGATGCCCTGGTCGAGCATCTCGAGATCCTTGTCGAGCAACTACGCATCGTCTGCTTTTGTACAGGCAGCAAGGATCTGCAGGCTCTTCGACATGCCAGACTGATCGAAATGCCGCTCTGAAAGGCCAAAAAGTGCAGAAATTCGTTTCCGACACCCGGAATGTACGATCGACCGGGCTAACGGTACGTCCGAACGGGATGCGGCGTAGTGCCGTCGTGATTGGTGGTGGCTTCGGCGGGATGGCGGCAGCCTTGCGTCTTCGCGCGATGGGTATGTCGGTCACGCTCGTCGAGCGACAGTCGGCTCTCGGTGGCCGCGCACAGGTTTTCGAGAAGGATGGCTTCCGCTACGATGCCGGACCGACGATCATCACCGCTCCGTTCCTCATCGACGAATTGTTCGAGCTGTTCGGCCGCCGCCGCGCCGACTATATCAACCTCATCCCGCTTAACCCCTGGTATCGCTTCTACTTTCAGGACAACAGCACGTTCGACTACGGCGGCACCATTGAAGACACCCTTGCCGAGATCGCGAGGTTTGCACCGGGAGACGAGGACGGCTATCTCCGAATGCTCGGCCATTCCAAAGCGCTCTACGACATCGCCTTCACTGAGCTGTCGCAGAAGCCGTTCGACAGGCTGTCCATGTTGCTCTCTCAGGCGCCGAGGCTTGCGCGTCTCAGAGCGGATCAATCGGTCTGGACGCGTGTTAGTCGCTATCTAGCGAACGAGAAGCTCCGCCGTGCATTCTCTGTGCAGCCGCTTCTGATCGGCGGGAATCCGTTTTCGACGACGAGCATCTACATGCTCATCCATCATCTGGAGCGCGAGTCCGGCGTGTTCTTCGCGGCCGGCGGCACAGGTGCGCTCGTCGAGGCGCTTGCTCGTCTCATGCAGGAACAGGGCGTTCGCGTGATGCTCGATACGACAGTCTCCGAGGTCACGGTCGAGAACGGCAAGGCGTCAGGTGTCGTTCTCGAAGGCGGCGAGAGACTTGGGAGCGACGTGGTCGTTTCGAACGCCGACCCGAGCTATCTGTACGACCGCATGTTGCCACGACGGTCACTCAGGCTGCCGACGCGGGCCAAGCTGAACCTACGCCTTTCGATGGGACTGTTCCTCGTCTATTTCGGCACCCGGCGGACCTATCCTGATGTAGCGCACAACACGATCTGGTTTGGTAGCCGCTACAAGGAACTGCTGGGCGACATATTCGACCGGAAAAAACTGGCGGATGATTTTTCGCTCTACCTGCATCGGCCAACGGCGACGGATCCGTCTTTCGCGCCACCCGGTTGCGACAGCTTCTATGCGTTGTGCCCGGTTCCGAACAATACCTCCGGCATCGATTGGGAGGCCGAGACGCCGCGCCTCCGGACGCGTATCGTCGAAGCATTCGAGCGGACGCTTCTGCCGGGGCTGAGCCAGCATATCGTCTCGGAGATGTGCATGACACCGGACGATTTCGAGCACAGGTATCTCAGCACGGCCGGAAACGGGTTCGCTGCAGCGCCGAGCTTCCTGCAGTCGGCTTGGTTCCGCTTCCACAATCGCTCCGAAAGTATCCCGAACCTGTATCTCGTGGGGGCCGGGACGCATCCGGGTGCAGGAATACCGGGGGTCTTGTGCTCGGCCAGGATTGCGGCAGACGCAGTCGCCGCCGGAATTTCGGTCCAGGGCTGAACGCGAAAAAGCAGTGAACAGTTCCTTGGAGTAAATCGTCAGGCGCCGAGGGCTTCCGGTGTCCAGAGCCCGACGCGCGGCCGCTTGCTCGGGCTTACGAAGCCCTTGAGTGCGACGGCGTCGACCGCGGAGAGAACCCCTGCCGTCAGCTTCTGTGCGCGACTTGTCGAGATGCGCGAATCCAAGCTCGCGGCACCCGCGCTGCGCACGTTCTTGCCGATACCACGATAGACGCGCCGCGACGCGGCGATCGCCCACGCCGACCGGACGGGAAGGCGGGCAATGCCTGCCGACGCCGAACGATAGTAGTCGTCCGAGAGGGCGAGCAGCCGCTCTACGACACGGATTGTGCTGCCTCGGGTCTCAGTCGCGGTGAGCTGCTCGGGTCTGATGCCTTCCTTGGCCAGCCATTCGAGTGGCAGGTAGATCCGTCCCCGTTGCGCATCACTGACCACGTCGCGCGCTATGTTGGTGAGCTGAAAGCCGATGCCTAGATCGGAGGCCCGTTCGAGGGTCGGCCGGTCCCTGGCGCCGAGAATGATCGCCGACATCACACCGACGACGCCTGCTACATGATAGCAGTAGCGAAGCGTATCCTCGATGTTCTCGAACTTCGATCCGTTGACGTCCATGGCCATGCCGTCCAGAAGCTCGAGCGGGTAGCGGGCTGGAAGCCCATGGCGTGAGACTACGGTCTGCAGCCCGAGAAACTCGTCCTCGGTGGCCTTGCCGTCGAGGGCGGCGAGGGTCTTTTCCCGGAGAATCCTGTAGCGCTCGGCCGGCGATGGCGCGTGAGGTGCCGCCGCATGCCGGAAACCCAGAACTTCATTGTCGATTTCGTCGTCGCAATGGCGGCACCAGGAATAGAGCAGGTACATGCTCGCACGCTTGTCTCTGGGCAGAAGGCGAGCAGCACAGGCAAAGCTCTGTGAGCCTTGGGCGATGCGCTGCTGAGCCCTTTGCACCAGATCGTTCATGCGGGAACTGCATCCTCTGGGTCTGAAGCCGCTCGATCCGGGACCATGATGACGACTACGCGCCGTCCGTTCAGTTCTTCTTTTCCTCGGTTGCCTTCTTTTCCGGAGCGAAGGTCCTCAGGTAGGCGATGACGTCGCGGCGGTCGGTTTCGTCCGGCAGCTTGAACACCATCTTCGTCGCACCACTGGCGAGGTCCGCCTTGCCCTTGTCAGTCAGGAACTTCTTGAGAAACGGGCTTGGATCGGCGAGGTAGGTGAAAATGTTCTCTTCCGTCCAGACCAATCCGTTTGTGCCGGCCGCCTTGTTGAGTTCGGAATAGTTGTAGTCAGGTGCGGTACCTGCCTGCCGGCCTATGACGCCGTTCAGGACGGGGCCGACCGCGTTGCGCGCGTTCGGGCCGACCTTGTGGCACGAGGCGCATTTGCGGAAGACGTCGGCGCCCGCTTCCGCGCTTCCTTGTGCGAAGGCTCCGCTCCCTGTGATTGTCAGGGCCGTAGTGGCGATGATAAGTGCGCGGATCATGAAGTTGGCCTCCGTCAGTACCCGGACACGTCGGTGCCGGGGTAGGTTTTAAGAAGGATATCTGAGACATTCTGCGACGGAGCTGACCGCCGTCCGCGTTCGCGGGGACGGTCAGCTCGGACGCCTTATTGTGGAATGTAGTTCGCCGGTGCGACGCCGTGCTTGACTGCCCATTCGAACCAGTTATCGACGGCCGTACCGGTCAACAGAATGCCGATACCGCCGGTGAGCGGGCACAGCACTGCGAACCACCACGCCCAGCGATGGATCGACTCCATCGTCGCGTTGAAGCCCATCGTCCAGCGCCAGAACAGTGCGGCGCGTTCGGATGCGGTACCACGATCGGTGATCTGCTCTATTTCCCGTTCCCCGCCGTAGCGGCTGACTGCGAGGATCGTTGCTGCGTGCATGGCGAACAGCAGCGCCGAACCATAAAGGAACGCGATGGAGAGCATGTGGAAGGGATTGTAGAACAGGTTTCCGTAGTTGAGCGAGAAACTGTTCGTCCAGTCAAGGTGCGGGAAGATGCCGAAGGGGACAGCCTCACTGAAGTCGCCCATGAAAAGCGGCCGGATGAAGCCAAGCACCAGATAGAGCCAGATCGCCGAAGCGAATGCCCACGGTACATGGGTTCCGAGACCGAGTGCCCGGGCACGCTGATACATCCGCACCCACCAAAGCAGGATCGAAAGCGTCAGGAAAAACCCTGCGATCAGCCACCAGCCGCCCTGGTTCAATGGTGGGAACGACAAACCGTATCGCTTCGGCGGCGGGTCAAGGGAAAGATAGAACAGCTGCCGGACGAACTGGACCGGATCCCAGTTCACCGAAGCCCACATGTTGAGCCCGATGATTTCGATGGCGATGATGCCACACACTATGGACAGAAATCCGGTTGTCCCGAGATAGACCGGTCCGATCTGGGCATCGCCGATCTTGCCGGCCCAGTATGAGAAGAACGGCTTGCCTCTTCGTGGTTCATCCCCTGGGGGAAGGTCGATACCCATGTCCGCCGGTCCGTGGACCTGAACCCGGGTGAAAATGTTTTGATACTCTGCCATGGCGCGTTCCTTGTCGATCAGGCCGCATTGCAATTGAATGATCGGTTCATGCGATGATGTCACTTGCTCCAGATCGGAAGGCGATCCCACCAGGTCCACCACTCGGACCACGGCAGGTTTTCAGGCCAGAACGGACCGCTGATGACAATGCAGATCGCGCTCCAGAACCCTGCGCTGAGAGCAAGGAAAAGCCCCAGGCGATGGATGCCGAGAGTGCCGATCGAATAGCCAATCGTGTCACGGAAGAACGAATTCTCGTGTTCGGGTGCCTTGACGACTTGTCCCTTCGGGGGGTTCGTTGCCGACAGGATCAGGCCGCCGTGCAGCGCGAGGGCGAGACACGTCGTAAAGAAGAACGTGATCGCGATCATATGCGCGGGATTGTAATGGAAATTGCCGTACTTGTAGCCCGTTGCCGACACCCAATCGAGATGAGAGATGATGCCGTAGGGGAAACCGTGTGACCATGAGCCCATCATGATCGGCCTGATGACGACGAGCGTCACGTATGCGAGGATCGCGATGCTGAAGGCGAACGGGACGTGATAGCCAATCCCAAGTTTGCGGCAGATCTCGACTTCACGCAGCGCCCACGATGAGAATGCGCCGATCGCACAGATGGTGACAAGCTGCCAGATGCCGCCTTCCTGCAGCGGTGCGAGGCCCAGCCCGTAGACCGCTGGCGGCGGATTGACGCTGAGTTTCCATATGTTCCACGTCGGCCCGAGCGCGACGTCCCAAAGGATGAGACCGACGCCGAGAAAGACGAAAAAAATGGTCGTAACACCAAAGAAGCCGACATAGAACGGCCCAACCCAAAAGTCGAAAAGATCGCCGCCGATGAGCGTACCACCCTTGACCCGGTATTTCTTTTCAAAACTGAGCATCGCCATGCCAGCGTCCTCCGATACGGCGTTTTCTCACCCGAGCCCTGAACGGCCACGCCACTCCAGCGCATTCGATCGGGTAGTAATCTGGAAAGGCGGCGGCGAAGCCGCCTTCCCTGATCGAGGCAAAGCTCAACCGATGTTGATATGCTTCGGCGCAAACTGCGCCAGCGGCACGATCTTTTCGATCGATGCAGCTTTCGGACGCGCGGCCCGGGGGCCCTCGATCCAGTTGAAGCGGTCCGTGCTCAACAGGATGAAGTGGATCAGGATTGCGAGGCCGAACAGGAACGTACCGAGCGCGACAAGCACGCGGCGCGGATCAAAGAGGAGCCAGATTTTCCACATAACCATCTCCTCAGATGACGAACTGCGTCAGGGACGCCAGTGTCTGTGTTCCTGTGTCGCCAAGCGAGACGTAGCCACGAACGCTCGGGAACCAGGGCCGCCATGTCCAGACGAGCAGGTGGGCGACTGCCGCCACCGCCGTGAACACGAGGAACCCGGTCATGAAGAGGCTGTGAAACTCCTTGGCTTCCGCCTCGCTAAGCCCGGACATTGATCCACCAGGTCTTTCTGCCATTTTCCAACTCCTTGTCTTCGGCCATGTGGCCATTACTGCGCTATGCCTGCGCAGCTAGGATCGTCGGGGCCGAATGCCACGGCGAACTCGTGTTCGAGGGTCGGCGCGGAATGCGCATTTGTCAGCCCTTGAACGCCATGCTTGAACACCGCAGCGCCGCATCCCGCGCTTGCGTCCACCAGGAAGCGCTTGGTGCGCCCGCCCTGCGTCCAAGCCAGTAAAATGGATTGAAGCGCTCGATGAGCCCCGTGACCATGAAGTTCAACAGGCAAACTCCAAAAATGAGCTGATACTCGACCGAGGTGCGCTGGGTGCGCTTGCGCGGCGTCCCATAGCCGTCATCAATAGAATGGGTTGGGATGTGCTCAGTCGCCATAGTTGCTCTCCTCACATGGCAAATTCTGTTGAACGCACCCCCGCAAGCGTGACGCGGGATTCCGCACGTTTCACAACCTGCCGCTCGATTTCTTCCCGCAGCTTCTTGGCGGCCGAGATGCGCACCAGCATCGGCTGTTGTTCGAGATGTGCGTCGAAGGCCGCTTGTGCGTCATCGTCCCAGGGAATGGCGGTCGACACGCGTGATGGCGTCGCTTCTACCTTGTCGAGCTCGGTTCCGAGCGGCAGGATGTGGAACAGCGCATCGAACATAGCGTTACAGATTTCCTGCACGATGTAAGTTGCGCCCGAGTAGCCCATGAACGGCGTACCTGTATGGCGGCGAATTATGGCGCCAGGGAACGATGCAGGGATGTATGTCGAGCGGGCACCGGCCTCGGCGAGATACATCCGTTCATTATAACTGCCGAAAAGGACAAGCGGCGGCGTTTTCCGGATTGCCGCGCGGGCGGCGTCATTGTCGGGCTTTATTCCCGGCTTTCGCGCGATGGAAAAGGTGCAGGGCAGCCCCAGTTCCTTGGCAAGATAGTGCGTGATGCCGCGTGCATAGGTTTCATTCGCCGCGATGCCAAAAGATGCGGTGCCATAGAAATCTTGCGTGACCGAGCGCCAGAGGTCCCATAGCGGTTTGATGGTGGTGTGCTTTTCTCGCTCGATGAAGGGTTCGGGATCAAGACCGATGATCGAACCGAGCGAGCGTAAGAACCTGGTCGTGCTATGGAGCCCAATCGGTGCCTGCAGGTATGGCCGATCGAGAGCCTCGCAGAGCTTGCGTCCGAACTCCCGATAGAGACAGACGTTCGCCTCCGCGTTGACGAGTTTCGGGATGTCGGTGAGGTGGCTTCCGAGCGGGAAGGTCAGGTTGACCTCTGCGCCGATACCTTCGACCAGGCGGCGGATCTCGGCCAGATCGCTCGGCATGTTGAAGGTGCCGTAGCAGGGCCCGATAATGTTGACGCGAGGCTTTTCTCCGGGCTTGCGCGCTTTCACCGGCGGTACCTTCTTAGGCCCGTACTCGGTAAACAGCCACGTCATGGCCCGATCGGCGCATTGCCATTGGTCTTCGTCGATCGTGCGCGGCAGGAAGCGGTGGATATTGGTTCCTTCCGGGGTCACGCCGCCGCCGATCATTTCCGCGATCGAGCCGGTGACGACGACGCTCGGCAGATCCGGATCGAGCGCCCGGTGCGCGCGACGCATTGCCCCTTCGGTGCCGTGCTGTCCGAGCTCTTCCTCTCCGAGTCCAGTGACGACGATCGGCAACTCGTGCGGCGGCAGGGCGTCCGTGTAGTGCAGTACCGACGTGACCGGCAGGTTTTCGCAGCCGACCGGCCCGTCGATCACCACCTGCAGGCCTTTGATCGCAGTGAAGACGTATACCGCGCCCCAGTAGCCGCCGGCCCTGTCATGATCGAGGACGAGCATCAGAGCATCTCCCCGGTTTTCAATGCGGCCGTATGCTTGGCCATCTTGCGGCGATAGCTGTCGCGGAAAGCGTCTTGCGGCTTAGGCACGTCGCCCCAGATGCCAGCGGCATCGCCCTCTCCGACGTTCTCGAAAAAGGCGCGCATCGTGTCGAAGCGCGATTTGTTGGCGAGCGCGCCATTGACGACGTGCGCGAGCGAGCCCGCACCGGCCGGCCCCATGAGGGGGCGGGCCGAGATGAGATTGGTGAAATAGAGCGCCGGGATCGCCCTTTCCTTGGCGAACTGGACGACCGGCGTCGTGCCGATCGCGAGATCGGGTGCGTGTTCTTTAACCGCTGCGATGTCCTGTTCGAGACTTGCCCGATACGTGACTGGGACACCTCTCACCGCGAGCCAGTCCCGGTCGGGGTCAGACCAGATGGTGCGCGGGCAGGCCGTACCGACGTACCGGACGTCGGCGCCGCTTTCGACGAGCAGACGCGCGACGAGAAGCTCGGAGCCTTCGTAGCCGGAAACCGTAATGCGTCCCTTGATCGGTGTTGCGGCGAGCGCGCCGCGGATCGCGGGGAGGATCGCATTCTGCGCGGCGGCAATTCTTCCCGCGTCGATGCCGTACGCTTCGCCGATGGCACGCAACCAGTCTGCCGTTCCGTCGTGTCCCACCGGTGCGGAACCGACGATCCGACGGCCGGCGATCTCGAGTTCGCGGATCGTGGCCGTGTAGAAGGGATGGATGGCTGCAGCCACGCCACAGTCGAGCGCGGCATATAGTTCGCGCCATTCCCGCGTCGGCACGGTCGGCCCGGCAGCGAGCCCGAGGGGCTCGAGAAGGCGGCCGATGACGACCGGATCGGCAGGAAACATCTCGCCGATAAGTGCGACAGCCGGCTTGTCGGTGCGCCCAGTCCTCGGGGCCTGCACGGGCCCTTGCGCGATCTCCTTGCGGGCGTAGGCGAGCATCGCACCAGCGAGGATGTCTTTTGCTTCCGCATGTGTCGGCACACCGAATCCCGGGACATCGATGCAGATGATGCGCACGCCGTTAATCTGCTTCGGCAGCAACTGGAGCGGAACGCCCGATGCGGTCGGGACGCAGAGATTTGTGACCACGATTGAATCGTAAAGTTCGGGGTCGGCGAGCTTGAAGACCGCGTCACGGATGTCTTCGAACAGCTTCCCCGTAACGAGCGTTTCGCTGTCGAACGGCACGTAGCCGACCGAGCGTCGCGCGCCATAGAAGTGCGATGTGAACGTCAGGCCGTAAACGCAGCATGCCGACCCCGACAGGATGGTCGCGGTCCGTCGCATCCGTAGCCCGACTCTCAGGGACCCGAACGCGGGGCACATGCTCTGCGGTTTGTCATGCGGGCCTTTCGGGTAGTCGGCGGCGTAGCGATCGAGAACGTCGGATTTGCCCGCGGCACGTGCCGCACGGTTCATTTCGTCCTTGCCGCCGTGGCACGACACACCGCTCCCACTCGCCGCCGGTGCGGGCGTCGTGCTTTGCAGCGAAGTCGGTAGTGGTAAGTCGTTGGCCATCCCTGTCCCCACTCGACGGCCCCTGGAGCGGGGCCTCGGTTCCTGCGTCAAACCGTGTCGTAGACGACCTCCAGGGATTTCTTCGCTGATCTGGACTTGCCGTTCATGTCAGCTTCCGTCGCCGGCTCCAGACGAACGTCACGGCCGACCTGGTCACCCTTGAACAGCGACAGCAGACCGTCCTGTGACAAAGGCCTAGGCTGCAGCGGCTGTGCTTCGGCGACGTTCGTCGCAAGATCTTCGAATACCTGCGACCACTGGCCGCCGGGACGACCAATGATTTCGTAGTTGGCGCTCTTGCGTCGGATGTCGTCGTGCGCCGGTATTGCGGCGAGGACCGGGATCCCGGCTGACTGGGCGAATGCCTGTGCTTCGCCGGTTCCGTCGTCCTTGTTGATCACGATGCCTGCGACGCCGACGTTGCCGCCGAGTTTGCGGAAATACTCGACTGCCGAGCAGACGTTGTTTGCGACGTAGAGCGATTGCAGGTCGTTCGAGCCGACGATGATGACCTTCTGGCACATGTCACGTGCGATCGGCAGCCCGAACCCGCCGCACACCACGTCGCCGAGGAAGTCGAGGAGCACGTAGTCGAAGCCCCAATCGTGGAATCCGAGCTTTTCGAGCAGTTCGAAGCCGTGGATGATGCCGCGCCCGCCGCAGCCGCGCCCGACTTCCGGTCCGCCCAGCTCCATCGCGAACACGCCGTCACGCTTGAAACATACGTCGCCGATCGACACCTGGTCGCCCGCAGTCTTCTTTCTGGCGGACGTTTCGAGAATGGTCGGGCACGCACGCCCGCCGAACAGCAGCGAAGTCGTGTCACTTTTCGGATCACAGCCAATGAGCAGCACTTTCTTGCCCTGCTGCGCCATCATGTAGGACAGGTTTGCGAGCGTGAAACTCTTGCCGATGCCACCCTTGCCGTAGATGGCGATGACCTGTGTCTCCTTTTTGGGAGCGACAGAAACGATCGGCGTCGGCTCGAACGCTGCTTCCTTGCGCAAACGGTCGGCGCGCACCTGCTCGTCGAGCATGGCGACAGCAATGTTGCATGAAGCCGTCATGAGAGTGTTCTCCAATCCAGGACCATTTTCAGGCAATCGCGATCCTCGAATGCCTGGCGGTAGGCGCTTTCCGCCTGTGCGGCCGGCATCCGGTGCGTAACGAGACCATCAAGTGACAGGTGGCCATCGGTGACGAGGGCGGTGACAGCCGTGAGGTCGGCGGGGGACCATTGCGCCGCGACGCGGAACCGCGCCTCGCGCATGAATGCCGGGGGAAAGGCGAACTGTACCGGCTCGTCGTAAAAGCCGCCAAGGACGATCTCTCCTCCCGGACGCAGCCGGGCGACGAGGGGGTCGAGAATGCCGGCAGCCCCGCTGACATCGACGATTCGCTCGTAATCGCGGCGCGAATCTTCCTCCGGATCGACGACGGAATATCCGGTGGCGCCCGCCCGGCGACGGGAATCGCGCTCCCAGACGACCGGAGCGCAGCCCGCAATCATGCAAAGGCGCGCTACAAGCCGGCCGAGGACACCATGGCCGACGATCAGTTCTGGAGGTGTTGCGGAACCTGGCGGGGCGATGTGATGGGCGGTTGCCGCTAGTGCGAGAAGGGTCGCGCGTTCGTCGAGCGCGTCCGGCACCGGCACGACGCGTGCATCCTCGACCACGAGCCGTCGTGCAGCACCGCCGAACAAGGCATTGATCCCGTTGAAAGCGCGCGCACCCGGCACGAAAACGCGGGTTCCGGCCGAAATGGAGCTCTCAGACCCTGCGGAGACGACGCGGCCGATGGTCTCGTATCCAGGCACGAGGGGATAGCCCATGCCGGGAAAGGGCGGCATCCGGCCCGACCAGAGCAGGCGCTCGGTCCCAGTACTGATGCCGCTCCATTCGACGTCGACGACGAGATCCCGGGCCTCGCAGGCGCGCAGTGTCACCTGGCCGAGACCAACGGCATGGGGCTCACTCAGGATGACTGCGGTCGTCAACATGATCACTTCTCGTGGCGGCCCTGCGCAAAGGCAGCGGCCAAGCCAGACCAGCTTAGACCTGTCGCGTTGACTGTCAACATAAACTTACAATCGAAATGTCATTTATATTATACTTTCGCGGTCAGGATGCTGACCAGCATCGGTCGTGCCGTTGGATAAGTCCGAAAGCGCGTGAATCCTGCCTGTTCGAGAAGTCGGCGCAGGCTGGCGGGGCTCCGTGGTCTGCCGCTGCCCATCGCGAGGAGGTAGAAGGCGAAATAAATATCGGTCACGCGGGTCGCATCCAGTGTGTCCGACATGGGCTCCGCGATGACGAGTGTGCCGCCTTCGGTTAGTGAACGACGGATGTTCCGGAAAAGCTGGAGGACGCGGTCGTCGTCGTGATCGTGCACGATGCGGACCAGAGTTACCGCGTCGAACCCGCCTGGTAGCGCGTCGTCGAAGAAGTCACCGCCGCATGTCTCGATGCGATTGGAGAGCCCGGCATCGGCTATGCGGTCTCGGGCGCGTTGCGCGACGGCCGGCAGGTCGAAGATGCAGGCGTTGATCGTTGCGTGGCGACGGACCACTTCGGTCGCAAAGGCCCCTTCGCCGCCGCCGAGGTCGAGAACCCGCCGGTGCCGGTCGAAGGGATACGCGTCGAGGATGTCCGCGGACAGCATCTGCTGCGATGACGTCATCAGTGCCGAGTAACCGGCGACCGCTTCGGGGTCGACTTCCTTTGGCAGTTTAGCCCCGGAATATGGCCAAAAGCGCGATAGTTTCGTGTCGCCGCGGGCGCTGCCGAGGAGTGCAACGGGATCGGAGAGATCGGCGTAGAGCCGGTCGTGATGTTCGACCATGGCGGCGATCGACGGATTTGCCGCGATCGCTGCCCCGATCATGCCGAGACCGATGCGGTCTCCGCTGCGGCGGGAAAGTAGATCGAGGCCTATCGCTGCATCAATCAGCAGGGCGGCGCGGTCGGGGGGAAGTCCGGAGCGAGCGATCAGCTCTGACAGTGCCAGCGATGTCGGCGTTACAGCATCGAGCAGTCCGAGGCGGATCGCGGCAAATAGTGTCTGCGAATAGACGAATCCTGCACAAAGATCGAAGGCCTGTCTCGCCTGCCGTCGCGCGATCGGACGGGTGAGGGGAAAGCGGGCCGCCCATCGCTGGAACCGGGGGCTCATGAGTAACCTGTCCCGCACCGAAAGCGCCTTGTCTCGTGCGCTGTCGCGAACGTGTGCGACTGCGTCGCGCTGCGGTTTTGCAATTGACGTGGCTTCGGTCGGCATGGGCGCTGTTCCGGGTTCGTGGCGCGCAGGGCGCGCAATCGACGGATCCGAACGATACAGAAGGTAGTAGAAAACGGACAGTTCTTACTGTAAAAAAAGTTAGGCAATAATATTGGCTTCAGATGAAGGCGGAAGATGGCGGGCAGGATTGTTGTCATCGGAGCCGGAGTCGGTGGCTTGGTCGCTGCCATGATCCTCGCTGCCCGCGGCCGCGACGTGCTGGTCGTCGAAAAGGAGGCGGCTGCTGGTGGTAAGCTCCGTACGCTCAAGGTATCGGGCCGTCAGATCGACGTAGGTCCCACGGTCCTGACCTTGCGATCGGTCTTCGAGGAGATTTTCCACGCATCGGGTCTCGAACTCGGCGAGTACGTGTCAATGCGACGCGCGACAGTGCTGGCGCGGCATTTCTGGAGTGAAACGGAAAACCTGGATCTGTTCGCCGACCGCGACCAATCGGCCGACGCCATCGGTGATTTTGCCGGAGCAGCGGCGGCACGGGGGTTTCGCGCGTTCTGCACTCATGCTCGCTCAGTCTATGAGACGATGAACCCGCTTTTCATTCGCGCGGAGCGGCCAACGCCGACCGGGATGGTCTCTGCTGGCGGGCTCAAAGGCCTGAAGGGTCTCTGGTCGTCGGCGCCATTCACTACGCTGTGGGATGCGCTTGGCGACTATTTTCCAGACATACGTTTGCGTCAGTTGTTCGGGCGCTATGCGACATACTGCGGCTCGTCACCCTTTCATGCGCCGGCGACGCTTGCGCTTATCGCACATGTTGAACAGGAGGGCGTCTGGCTCGTCGACGGCGGGATGACCGCCTTCGCCGCGGCGCTGACGAAGGCGGCCGAAGCATCCGGCGCCGAAGTCAGGACAGGATGTGCGGTCGTCGGGATCGACGTCGATGCGTCCGGTCGTGTCACTTCGGTGCGTCTGAGTTCCGGAGAATCCATCGCGGCGTCGGGGGTCGTCTCGAATGCCGATGTCGGAGCCCTCGTCGCTGGCGAGTTTGGCGATGACGTCCGCAAGGCCGTGCCGTACGACGCCATGTTGCCGCGATCACTTTCGGCTGCGACCTGGGCGATATCGGCCGATGTCGGTGACTTTCCACTCGCGCACCATACGGTCTTCTTCTCTCGCTCCAGCAAGCAGGAATTTGCGGATCTCTTCGATCGCGGGCGGCCGCCAGTAGATCCGACGGTGTATCTGTGTGCCTCCGATCGCACCGACGCCGGGCGTTTGAACCTGGGCCATGGCGGAGACGAGCGCATCTTCTCGATCGTCAATGCGCCGGCTGACGGCGGCCGATCGCTCGCGTCCCGGAAGGAGCAGAACACATGTCTTCGATCCATGCTGACGACCCTCGAAAGGTGCGGCCTAAAACCGACGATCAGGGACATGACGCATTCGGGACCGAGCGAATTCGCCCGGCTGTGTCCAGCAACGGAGGGCGCGATCTACGGCATGGCGTCGCACGGCTGGACGGCGTCGTTCCGGAGGCCGGGCGTGCGGAGTGTAGTGCCGGGGCTTTATCTGGCGGGGGGCAGCGTGCATCCGGGTGCGGGGCTGCCGATGGCGGCGCTGTCGGGAAGAACAGCAGCCCTCGCCCTTCTTGCGGACCAGCCTTTGACATAGCGGTAAAGTCAGGCGGTTACGTCTGGTGGTATGTGGATGCGGCGAGTGACTGTGGCGATTACGGTCTGACGATCATCGCATTCGTGGGGAGCGTCTTCTCACCATATTATGCGTGGGCACGGTCGAGGAGGGAAGCTGACGCGGAAAATCACGTCGCGCTCAACGTTGCCATGTATGGCCGGGGCGGCTACCGATGGTCGATGACCGAACGCGGGCGGCGGGACCTCAATCGCAGTGCCGACCGCCTGACGATCGGACCGAGCAGTGTCCGCTGGTCCGGCGCTCAGCTCGAAATCGACATCGATGAAACCTGTGTGCCGATCCCGCGCGCACTGCGCGGACGCGTCGTCGTGACACCGGCGTCGGCTCCGTCGGAGCCGTTCGCGCTCGATGCGGCGCGACGCCACATCTGGCAGCCGATTGCGCCCGTCGCGCGGGTCGTGGTCCAGATGGACGCGCCGAAGCGGTCTTGGTCTGGGCAGGCTTATATCGATTCCAATCTCGGTTCCGAACCTCTCGAAGCCGCGTTCATGTCCTGGGACTGGTCACGGACGATCGAGCGCGATCGTACGCGCATTTTTTACGACATAGTCGCCCGAGACGGTTCGTCGACGTCGATCGCACCGGTATACGGCAGCGCTCCACCTTCTGACGGATCCCCGGTGATGCCGCCCGGCCAGGTCGAGCTTAAGCCGTCGCTGTGGCGTGTGCCGCGCAAAATCAGATCGGAGGCCTCGCAAGCGACAGGCGTCCTGGAAACATGGGAGGACGGCCCTTTCTATGCGCGCACGCTCGTCGGGACGCAAATTGGCGGCGAGCGCATTCGTGCTGTCCATGAAACCGTCTCGTTGAGCCGATTTTCGCATCCGGTCGTCAAGGCGATGCTGCCGTTCCGGATGCCGCGGTGGGCGCGTTAAGGAAAGACGCGATCAGCCGGGCGTGCGACCAAGCCGGAACATGGTTTCCGTCAGGTGTGCCACGAGTGATGCGACGAGGGCAGCGGCAATGAAGATCCATCCGCTGTCCGTCAGTGCGAAACGAAGTGCCATCACGAGCGACGCACCTGCTGCAAGCCCCGCAAGTGTTTCGGCGATGCGGCGCGAGGGGAGCTGCCGCCGACGTGCATAGAGCAGGATGCCGCCGGCTTCCGCTGCCATGACGAGCAAAATGTGATCGGCTATTTGGCCGCTTTCGATAATCTGCTGCATGGGAGGACTCGCTGCTCGCTGAGTATGACTACAAGTCGATGGCGCTGCCCGGCGTTGGTAAGCCGATGGCGTGGTCGGGACGTGGTGATCGTGGCGCCATGGGCCTTACGCCCGGACGAGGCCGAGAAGGTGCGCGACGTCCTTGATTGCGATCTTGAGATGCGCGAAGGGCCGCCCGAACACCAGCTTTTTGCGCATATAGCCCTCGAACGTGAGCCGTTGCACGTCCTTGTCGCGGCACATTGCAACGAAGCGTTCACGCCGCGCGTCAGAGCGGTACCAGAAATGCTGCATCATGCCGAGGACCCAGAAGACGTGACCATGCTGACGCATGAATCGTCGCCGCGCCATCGCCATCGCCTTTGGATTGTCGCGTGCGAGTGCTTCGGCGACGGCATCCGCCGCGAGGCGTCCGGTGAGCATCGCATAATAGATGCCTTCGCCGGACGCAGGTGCTACGACGCCGGCCGCATCACCGGCGAGCACGACGTTGCGGCCATCGTCCCAGCGGCGCCGCGGCTTGAGCGGGA